>CALMVQ010000158.1:57902-63298 GCA_937873135.1 uncultured Scytonema sp.
GCCCGTACAGGAGAGGCTGAGTTAGAATGACCTGAAGATCACGCAGAGGGAATGTCAAAAAGCAAAAATTTTACGACTCTCTCACGTCGAAATCACGCGGAGTTATCCTGTAAGCCTGCTGGCTCCTCCTGACTCCTAAGTTCTTCCTTGGTAAAAGACAATGTTATTAGAGTTAAGGAAAGTCTTGTGTATCAAACGCGCAATCGGTGGGTAGTTCAAGTCGTAATGGTGCTGGCAGTTATTGGTTTTATCGGAATTTCGATCGCTCCTCTAATAGGTGCATACAATAAACCAACTCCAGAGAAAAAATTAACACAGGAATCAAAACTGGAAGACGAAGCACGAGGTTTAGATCTGGTTTTGCAGCGAGAACCAAATAATCAAGCTGCCCTCAAAAGTCTGTTAGAAGCAAGGTTGCTACTATACAAGCAAGGGAAAGCTAACATCAAGGAAGTCATTGAACCTTTAGAAAAGCTTGCTAAACTAAACCCAGAAAAGACGGAATACACGGTGCTCCTTGCCCAAGCAAAGTTGGGTGCTGGTGATAAGGAAGGCGCTGCTGCTGCTTACCGCTCGATTCTACAAACAAAACCAGGGGACATCAAGGCTCTGCAAGGAATGGTCGCTCTTCTGCTCAATCAAAAACGTCCCGAAGCAGCAATAGGCTTATTGCAGGAGACTCTTTCTACCACCGCGCCTAAAGCAAATAAGATTCAGCCAGGAAGTGTAGATACAACTGCAGTACAAGTGATGCTGGGCAATGTTTATACCTCTCAAAAACGCAACGCTCAAGCAATTGAAGTCTATGACGAGGCAATTAAGAAAGATCAACAGGATTTTCGTCCCGTCTTAGCGAAGGCTATGCTTCTGAAGACACAGGGCAAAATTGATGAAGCAAAACCTTTGTTTACTAAAGCTGCAGCTTTAGCACCAGCTAATTACAAAGACCAAATCAACCAACTCTCAGCCGGAGCGCCCACTCCAACTCCGAATACGACTCCTAAACAATAAAGAAGTGGGGCGGGTTTAATTCAGATAACTCGTGAGTAAACGTAATGTCAAGTTAAACCCGCCCCGACAACAACCACCAACTAACAACTGACAAAACTTAATATTTCCTCTCTTTTGGCTGGAACATAGAAATATTTACTGGGCGATACTGGATATCAATTCCTGAGCGGGGGGAATAGTAAGCCATTGTATGTCTGAGGAATTTGTCATCGTCTCGTTGAGGGTAATCTTCGCGGAAGTGAGCGCCGCGACTTTCCTGGCGATTTAGAGCTGATGCTAAAATTAGATTTCCCACAACCATCAAGCTTTGTAGCTCTAAAGCTTCCACTATTTCCGTATTCCAACAATCTCCTTTGTCGTCTAAGTAGATCTGCGAGTATTGCTGTTGTAATGATTGTAGTTGTCGGAGACCTTCACGCATTAATTCCTCAGTGCGGAAAACGCCACAGTATTGAGTCATACAATCCTGAAAAGCTTGACGAACTTCGTTGATGCGGTACTGTCCAGGCTGTTCTAGCAGAGCTTGAATCTGTTGCTTGGCTTCGGTAACGTAGCGTTGTTCGTCTATAAGTGGTTGCTTGATTTTTTGAACAAATTGTGCTATCGAAGCTCCCGTTCTGCGTCCATAAACAACACATTCCAAAAGGGAATTACTACCAAGACGATTTGCGCCATGTACGGAAACACAAGCAGTTTCGCCCGCAGCAAAGAAGCCATCAACCAAACCCTCACCACTACTGCGGACTTGACCATCAGTATTAACTGGGATACCGCCCATGCAGTAGTGAATAGTGGGGCGTACTGGCATCGGCTGAATTACGGCGTCAACGCCTACGAGTCGATGTGCCTCCTCCCAGCAAAAAGGGATACGGCTCATAATTTTTTCTTTACCCATGTGCCGGAGGTCAAGGTAGACAAAAGGACCACCAGCACTGCCATCGGGATGAATACCACGACCGGCGCGAATTTCGTAGGCGGTCGCTCGTGAGGTAATATCACGCGGAGCAAGTTCCATACGACTGGGAGCGTACCTCTCCATAAAGCGCTCTCCCTCACTATTGATCAGATACGCCCCTTCCCCACGTACTGCTTCTGAAATCAGCACTCCTACGGGGTACAAACCAGTGGGATGAAATTGGACAAATTCCATATCTTCTAAAGGCAATCCGGCGAGGGCAGTCATTGCCAGACCATCACCAGTAGAAGCATAATCATTCGATGTAGTATTATATACTCTACCGTATCCTCCAGTAGCAAACATGACGGCCTTAGCTCGCAGTACCTCTATTTGCCCATCCAAGATATGGTACATTACCACCCCTTTCGCCTGACCTTCTTCCAAAATCAAGCGCATCACGTACCATTCTTGATAAATGTGAACACCGTATCGGTTGAGGTTATTCACCAATTCGTGCAAAATTGCGTGACCAGTTTTATCAGCAGCATAGCAAGTGCGATTGTGGGAATGTCCGCCAAAAGCACGTTGGGCTATGCGACCATCAGTGAGACGCGAGAATAAAACACCCATGTGTTCCAAGTCGATCACCACGTCTGGAGCTTCACGAGTAAGAATTTCCACAGCATCTTGATCTGCCAAGTAGTCGGAACCCTTCACAGTATCAAAAGCGTGTGCCTCCCAACTATCAGTGGAATCCACATTTTTTAGAGACGCGGCGATACCACCTTGGGCAGCAACTGAGTGAGAACGAATTGGATGAGTTTTGGCAACTACAGCCACATTCAAGCTCGGATCAGTTCTGGATATTTCCACCGCAGCGCGACACCCAGCTAATCCACCCCCGATAATAATCACATCATGTTCAAGCATAATTAATACAAAAAAGAAGACAGCTGTTTTTCTATACTGACTCAATAAAAGGGAATGGGGAACTCCTAACCCCCAAAGGAGTAGAGATTAAGCTTTGGGGAATTATGCAACATATCTCCTCCACAGTCGTCATCTGCGCCCTTCCAACCCTGCTCCTGATAAAAAAATTCCCTGTCAACAGACAGGGAGGCGGGTTAATTTTAGATTCTCAAATGAGGAGTTAGAGAAAAGTGGAGTGACTCCCTTGCCTCGTAACTTTCTATTCAACTGGTTGCTTCTACAGGTTGTTGCTGGGAAACATTACCGGGCATCGGTTCCATTTTTGTTCCTGGTTCTACAGAAGATAACTCAATGTGATTTAATAAGGTAGTAACGAAGGCAAAAAGTAAGAAAGGCAGTGATAGCAAAACCACAAGTCCAACCGTAGCTAAAGCATAAACTGGTCTTTTCGCACCCATTAGAGCCATAGCTGACGCCAAACTTATGGTAATGGCAATCAACCAAACAATGATTTGACCGTAGATATCTCCAAAGGTAAGCGTACAGACAAACCGATACTTTTGAATGTTATTGATCATAAATTTAGCCTCTAGCATCTCCTTAGTTCCTACGTTATGTCATTGTTCCGGTTCTAGACAATTTCTAAATATTTTTGAAATAATTGTAATATGACTTCACAATATTCATCCTTTTTTTTAGACTCAATCTGTCATTAGATATATTTTATTGCTTGATGAGATAAGAATTGGTTGACAAGTTCAATTTGAAAAATGTTCGGTGAGTTATTGGAGTGGAACGCACCGTCCTGAAGAGGTGCTTGGAAGTGCAAGAATTTCTAGAATTTGTCTTACATTACCATTTATTGTATTATTTTTTCATATTGCTAGAACCTTGTGTCACATTGTAATCTAAGGAAGATTCTCAAAGAATAGGAGAAAAATATAGCAGAAGGTTTGTTAGTTACAATAAAAGAGAATTTTAGAAATTAGACTTTGCGATCGCTCTTACTCTAGCTTTTTAATTTTCATCTGCAAGTCCAAGTTCTCAACGCTAACAATTGTTTCTAAGTTTGCTAGTCGTTGTTGTAACAGTTCGATCTTAAAATTAATTGTTCAACTTCCCTATGACTGGAAAAATATCTATGACAACTGCATCCTACATTTTCTTAGCAGGCGCAAGTCGCGGTGTGGGTCGAGAAATCGCCAAATGCTTAACACAACAACAGCTAAAGGGAGTAGCGCTCTTAAGAACAGAAGCTGCTCGTGCTGAACTAGAAGCAATGGGTATGAAAGTCGTTCTTGGAGATGCCTTAAATGTGGAGGCTGTAGAACACGCCATGCTCGGAGGTGAACCGATCCACACTGTTATCAGTACGATTGGCGGTTTACCCTCTGATGGACAGAGAGCAGATTATTTAGGTAATAAAAATCTCATTGATGCCGCACTCAAAGCAGGAGCCCAAAAGTTTATTCTTGTTTCTTCCATTGGCAGTGGAAATAGTGCTGTTGCTTTACCTCCCCAAGCCCTTCAAACATTAGGACCAGTTTTAGCAGAAAAAGAAAAAGCTGAAAAGTATTTGATAGAAAGTGGACTCACGTACACTATCATTCGTCCCGGTGGACTTAAGTCTGAACCTGCCACCGGAAATGGAATTTTGACAGAAGATCCGCGCATAGCAGGTAGTATTCATCGCGCGGATGTGGCTCAGTTAGTTTGCCGTTGTTTAAATTCTGACCTTCCCAACAACAAAATCTTATCAGCAGTAGACCGAAATATGTTGTATGGGCAGCCAGAATTTGAGGAGTTACTTTTAGCTTAGTAATACCTACCTCACAATCCAGAAATTTGGCAAAACACAGTTCTTTTTCTTGGTCCATCTAACTCAAAAAACAACACAGATTGATAAGTTCCTAAAGCTAACTTTCTTTCTACAATAGGAATCACCTCACTTGTACTTAGCGTCATTGCCATCAAGTGAGAGTGAGCATTTATAGGTTCATCTGGTGGTACATCCCGTAAATGCAAGTCATTATGTAAGTACTTAGCTGAATCTGGTGCCAATTTACGCAAAAATGCTTTCACATCTTCTAATAATCTCTCTTCGTTTTCATTGATAGCTAATGCTGTTGTTGTATGTCGAGAAAAAACTAAAACTTGACCTGTTTTAATTGATGTTGATAATATCAAATCTTGAATTTGATGCGTAATGTTATGGATATTAATTCCTTGAAATGTTTCAATTTCGAGGAGTTTATTAATAATTTGCATCTGGTGAATACTGGAGAATGGTATTGTTACAGTAATCATACTGCAACGGAACTGGCGGAACCTTTTTGTCTCAAAACTTTCTGCCGACAATGGTAGATAGGAAAAAAGGTAAAGAAATGCTTTTTCACCACGTAGGACAACTAGTACAACAAGGCAAAAGTAAAAAGTAAAAAGTAAAAAGAAAGAACCTTATTTTGTAAGGGTTTTAACTATTTCAGATGGGTGGTTTATTTCCGCCGTACTGTACTAGTAGGCTGTCAAGATTGAATTGATGGGTTTCAAAAACAGG
>CALMVQ010000159.1 GCA_937873135.1 uncultured Scytonema sp.
CCCTCCACAACACCCCCATATAGGGTCATTATGTGCTAAATTAACTATCGAAAAAAAACACCATTTTCGATAGTTAAATGCCAGATAACCCCTTTGCCATAAACGGCGATCGCAATCTCTTAGAAGAATGGTTAGTGAGCAAGCGCAATAAGGGAACTCGCCGGGAGTATGCCAAGGAGTTGAAAAAATTTTTTCTCTCCGTATGTAATCAGGAGCCAACAGCCACCTTGGTCATACAATTTTTAGAAATGGACAGGCATTCTGCTACCACTGTCGTACTGCGATACAAGGCAGAATTGATGGACTTGGAGTTAAAAGAGGCAAGTGTAAATCGTTCTATCGCGGCAATTAAGTCACTTGTCAACTATGCCTACAAAGTAGGTAAGTGTGATTGGACCTTAGCTGATATCAAAAGTGAGAAAGTAAAACCCTACCGAGACACAACAGGTATTGCTCCTGATGCTTTCAAAAAAATGTTGGCTGTGCCGGACAGGGACACGTTAAAAGGTAAACGGGATTATGCCTTATTGAGATTATTGTGGGCAAATGCTTTGCGACGAGAAGAAGTTTCCCAGTGTAATATTGAAGACTTGGATTTGGAGTCACGGGTTTTGAGTATCTTGGGAAAGGGGAGAGGAACTCAAAAGGAAAATGTTGACTTACAACCCAAAACTTGTCAGGCAATTCAAGATTGGTTGCTTTGTCGAAGAGAACTTGATATCAAGCAACCTTTGTTTATTTCGCTGCGACCTCACTACGGGCATCGGTTAACGGGAGATGCGATTCGGAAAATTGTTGTGGCGATGGCACTTGATGCTGGCATTTCCAAAACCATTAGCCCCCACAAAATTAGACATTCATCGGTAACTGCAGCGTTAAATGTAACTGGGGGAGATGTCAGAAGTGTGCAAAAACTGTCTCGCCATGCAGATCTAAACACCCTGATGATTTACGACGACAACCGTGCTAAGGCACAGGGAAAAATTACTGCCTTGCTCGAAGACTTGGTATGAAAACTGGGAATTATCTTGGAACCCACCTTCCGTAAGTAAGTGGGTTTCCCTGTTGCCCGTTCCTTCTGAAAAAACATTGGATTTATGAGCTAATATTTAAATGTTTAAACACTGCTTTCACTATGGCTAAAGATTTATTCCATCAATCTGTAAAAACAGCCTTAATCAAAGATGGATGGATAATTACCAGTGACCCATTAACAATTCGTATTGGGCGCGTTAAACTTGAAATCGACTTAGCCGCCGAAAGAATTTTTGCTGCCCAAAAAGATGGTCATAAAATTGCTGTAGAAGTGAAAAGCTTTATTAATCCTTCCAATATTAATGACTTCCATGCTGCTTTAGGTCAGTGCCTAAATTATCGTCTTGCTCTCCAATTAACAGAACCATCACGGGTCATTTATTTAGCCGTCCCTATTGATATTTTCCTCCAATTCTTCCAAGAGTATTTTATTCAAGCAGCTATTAAGGAACATCATCTGAAAATTCTAGCTTACGATCCTAATTTAGAGGAGATTGTAGAATGGCGACATTAGAAAACTATTGTCAAATCGTCCGCGAGCTATTGGCTGAACATGCTACAAACAATGATCTAAATATCGAAAGTCAAGTTATTTCTGATACAGAAAATGATCATTATCTACTAGTTGATATTGGATGGCAAGGTAACGAGCGTATTTATGCAAGCTATGTTCACATTGACATCAAAGATGGGAAAATTTGGATTCAGCAAAATATGACAGAAATTGATTTAGGGCAAGAATTAGTTGCTAAAGGTGTACCACCATCAGATATTATCTTGGGTTTACATCCTCCTTACAAGCGTCCTTACACAAACTATGGCGTTGCCTGAACAGATCCGATAATTCCGCAGGGATAAATTGAAACACCAGTTTATTACGCATATTAACCTTTTATATACGTTATATCTTCTATTCAACAGAAATCCTCTCTCTTCCGTGCTTATTATTGATACTTTTTCAACGAGTGCAAGAAAAAAAATGTGTTTCTTGCACTAAAGATGATTAATGTGTAACGAATAAGTTATGTATTTTATATATCCTTATATTATGTCCGCACGTAGATTTTTGAGTATTGCAAATTCGTAACAAATTCAATCAGGATGTTTTTACAGTCCCAAAAAAGGAGACAATAAAAATCAGACAGATTAATATCAGACAAAACTCCTTTTTTGTCTTATTAGTAAGCGTGCAATTATTATGACGCGATCGCTCGTCCACATGACCCATTATCGTGCGTCCATCGCGGAGCTTCCTACTCCCTTGGCGGAAGCGAAGCTGGTGGCGTTATGGTTGGATGGATTGGCTCCGTCGTCGGTAAGGGCATATCAGTGCTATATCAAGCGTTTAAAAGCGTTTTTGGGTAAGAAGCCACTGAAAAGCGTGACTTATGAAGACTTGGTTGAGTATGGGACTACGTTTACGCGCCACAAGGAAAGTACCAGGCGCATTCATCTTGCAGCAGTGAAGAGTTTGATTTCGTTTGCCCATAAAATTGGTTATCTGCCCTTTAATATTGGGATGGCATTGAAACTCGGCGAAATGCCGGATGCGATTAACGAGCGGTACATCGATGAGGCGGATGTGAAATTGTTGGTGCGTGCTGCCCAAAAACTTTGCTCCCAAGCTTCAACTCCGAAGCGTCTTGAAATTGCTCGTCGTAATGTGTTGATTATTAAGCTGTTGTATGCGGCGGGGTTGCGTGCCCATGAGTTGTGTCAATTGACATGGTCCGATTTAACTGCCAGGGGCGACAGCGGGCAAGTTTACGTGCATGAGGGGAAGGGGAACAAAAGTCGCAGTATTTTGCTGAAACCTAAGCTGTGGGCTGAGTTGATGGCGTTCAAAGGCGATAGTGTAAAGTCCTATGATGCTGTTTTTACAAGCCAAAAAGGTGGACATCTAGAACGACAAAATCTTCATCCCATTATTAAAGCGGTTGTTCTTGAGGCAGGATTAGATGAGAAGATTAGCTGTCACTGGTTGCGGCACGCGCACGGGAGCCATGCCGTCGAACGTAAGGTTAACCCAGTTTTAATTCGCGATACTTTGGGGCATAGTGATTTGTCGGTTACAGACCGCTATTTGCGGGCGCGTCCTCACGAAAGTAGTGCTTTGGAGTTGATGGATTTGTAGGCTGTTCCACATTTTAATTGCCTCTGTGCTTTTTGAGGAAAAGCTGTAAACATTTTAGGGAAATTCAAGAACTTCGTGATCGAATCACTCCGCGAAGGAGACCATTTGCTTGTCCGCCTATACCTATTTACCTAACAAACCCTCTATTGATATTTACCCTAAAGATTTGCCTGCTCTACCTCCTGCCCTTTTTTAGTTCCGTCGAACTCACGGAGGGAGAAAATTGGCTGTGTATACTCACTCCTTCATGCGTTACAACTGTCTCAACTCGCTTGAACCGCAAAATCTTTGCGATCGCAAACTTTGATGTTTTGAGAAGAGGCAGGATCAATGAATATCCACTCCTCAGTATCTAGGCCAAAGTCGTCAACATGTACAAACGCAAAGCCATTGAGCCAGGGAGCGGTTAGACCTTCCATGACGTTCTTGACCTTGAAGAAGAGTTGCTTGAAGCTTTTTTCTAGGGATGCCACTGGCAACCAGTCTACCTGATGCTTTCTTAAAGCGTCGGCATCTGATTCTAAGTAACTTGTGAGAATGTCTCTTAAGCTATTTTTCTGTACAGGAGTCCACTCCTTGACTGCAAAGGTCAGGCGAGAGCTATCTCTCTCTACGAGTTGCTCAACTTCAAGCCAATTTGCAGCCTTCTTGAGGGCATCAGAAAGGAGTCCATAATCAACCTCAACGGACGCAACCGCAGCACCTTTAGGTGTAGTATTTTCGCTCTTAATTTCCTCCACCCAGTTTCCAAAGCTCATTCTACTCTCGCCATCACAACGGACGACGGTGAGTTGCTGGACTGAGCCAACTTTACCTTGAACGAATTCGATCAGGACTGGTTTGCTTTGACACCACTGTTCAAATGTAGGAACGACTGAGTTGGCAATGACCTGATCGCCTGGATTCCAACCCAGCATATAGCGCTCTGTGGGTGGAGTAAGGGAAGAAAAACATGTAGAAACTTCTTGTTGAGGTTCTGGTGCGATGCTTTGGGATTGAGCCTCTAAATATTCATGCAATTCAGCAGTAGCAACTTCATATACTGTCGGTTGTTTAGTAGCAAGGGAGGGAAGAGTGGTATCGGTTTGTGGAGTCACTATTGCAGCCAGCGTTTCTGTCGCACTTGGTTTTTTGACATCCATCAAAAGCGGTACTTCATTATGAAGGGCTGGATTATAAGTCCGGTTCGGGGGAGCAATTCTTGACTTCAACCACTGATGGGGAGGTAAGCCCGATTCTCGCCAATCCCGTTCGATTTCAACAGCTTCTGGTCCTCCTGGAACCTCTATTCTCAGCTTGCCAACGCCACCTTTTTGATTACCAATGAAGCGAACGGGCTTATTCTCTTTGGGCGCGGCAGGAGCACGAAGTGTTTTCATCTTCTGCGCCACGGATAGCTGAGTGTCGTCATCGGTAATTGCATCTAAGGCTGCTTCATTTCTCTTTTGCCCCAACTGTATGAGCATGTGTATGCCCAATCTACCTGCCATAACTGAAGGAACGAAGTCAGCTACTTCTGCCATTTTGATCAGCTTTGCTGCCTGCGTCTTTTCGAGACCTTTTTCAACCATTAGCTTAGGAAACTTTTTCTTACCCAATGCCTGAACGGATGCTAGTAACCGACCTGCATCTAGCAAATCATTGTTTGCGCTTTCATATAAAGCGATCGCTCTTACCATCATTTCTGCTACGGTAAGTTCCGCAGTTGCTGCGGTTTCCGCTGTTGGGACCACAGATAAGCGAGAGGGTGGTTCTAATAATGTCGTCATGCTAGGATTTATCCTGAAAGTTTTATTTGGTACGCTCTACAGCAAGAAAGATAGGGCGTTTTTTTTGACCAGTTACTATGCTGCTTTGTTTTCGCTGTGGATATGTATGTTCGCAGCTCGGAGTGCATAGGCGAGAGACAGCTTGTGATACTCAGGTATTGCAGAAAAATTTAGATCACTTCCCCACTTCCTCACCGAGCATTCTGTCACCCCTAGAACTTGTGATAGAAGTTTAATGCATTGTCCACGATACCCTACATGAGTCTCATGATCAGCTATCTCTCCTGCTGTCAAGCGGCTTAAGCCAAACCATGCTTGACAAAACTTCCTCGGAACTACTCCAACGCTTGGTAACGCTTCGATTGTGAGCATGACTTCTTTAGTAATATGCTTGTTTTATGCAAAAATCTTCTTCCGCTCATATTTCTATCATAGCTCCATAGCTCCATAGTATATAGAGGCATAAATTTCCTTTAATTATAGCTCCATAGCTCCGCTATGAGCTATGCCTATACATGATTTAAACTGGAGCTAAAGAGCTAAGATGACTGCAAAATGCCAAGAGATGTGGATAACAATATTGTTTACGTTCGTGCCCGTGTCCCAAAGGATATTCACTTGCAATTCAAAATTGCAGCCTTAAAGGCTGGAAAAGATATGGACAAGATTATCAATGAACTTATCCTCTCTTGGTTAAAGGAAAGAGGTGATCAACTTGACCATTACTGAGAGTGTTCTCAGTAACAGGCGCTCACGCTACTCCAGTAAGACTAGCACCCGCGCTCTACGATTTCGCCTGTTTTCAGACGATTAATCCCGAACAAAACCCGGATCTCAAGGTCAGATCCTTTTTATCGGGTAAGACGATTAGTGTCAGCATGATTTCCTACGAAAGGAAAATCGAGCATATTTAGATAATAGCATTTTTAGCATCAATTGCACGAAAAACATCAATAAGAATTTCTGATGCTCTTGATGTTTTCATGTGGTTAATGCCAGAGGCGATAAACTAGAAAAATGGCTGAATCCCCCTCAAGAACCACATTAAATCTGTCGAAACTGAGCGATCGCATTGAACGCCTCCGTTCTGATTCTGCTTGGAAGAAATTGAAATTAGCGCAAAAAGTTACGCTGATTCTTGAAGAATATGTAGAACAGGCAGAATCTGGACAGGTTCTAAAACCAAAGCAAGATTTAGGGATACAGCATGACACCGAGCAAAATCTCTTCAATATAGATATTGATCCAGATCTAAAGGAAAGGCTCCAAGTCGTCTCTACCGAGTGGAAACAATCCTTGGCATCTGTTTTGTGTTGGGTATCTACTTTGGGCTTAGATTTGCTAGATATTAGTAATCGGCTGCGAATTACCCCTTCTAAAGTAGGTGATCTTCAAAAATGGCGTATAGAAATCTCTAATCTAGAAGGAGCTCCAGAAGAATCTGGGTTAAATCACAGTGAAAGTCTAATAAAATATTTGTCCTCCTTAGAGAAACGACCTTCAAATGCTGAAATTGCAAAAGCTGCGGCTAGGCTATGCATTGACGCAGAGGATTTGATGCAGGTTTGCGATCGCCTGTTTTCGGTATCAGAAAACGGCTTGCAACAAGACAAACATTCTGAGTGAGAAACTTAGAAAAATTAAGCATGATTCATGTTTTGTGCAGAACTATAATAAGCAACATAATCATCTTATACTATTCCGCCATTTGGCGGAATAGTATGTTAAAAAAGTTTAAGTACTTCTTTATTTCTGAATTGAATAAAATGTACATATAGTCTCCAAGCAATGGTGGAATGCCTAAAAAGCCAAATTCAGTAGAAGAATTGCAAACGTTTGTTTCGAGTTACGCGGAAGCAGGGAAAATTAGTGGTGAGCAGATTATCCTTGACAACAGTGTAGAACTCCAAGGCTACGTTGCGGCTGACTTGTATAACCGTGCCTTATATAGAAGCGCTCCTTGGGCTTTTGATAAAGCAAAGATTGCTTGTACTGGTATATTTCTGCTTTTGCAGAACCCAGTATTGAAGGCGGGACTTGGCTTTGATATTCCAACCTACCGAAAAGGACTTGAAGATGTTAGGCACTTTAGAAGCCTGATACCTCAGTCAACTTACAATTTATTACACAAAAATATTGATGCTATAGGTTTGAATACTAGTCAGACTGCAACCTTGATTCTGACTTATTTCGCTTATGATGCTACAGTAGAGCAAATATATCACCAATTTATACGTGATATCACAGAAAAATTCCAAGTGACTGAGCAAGTTGTTGAGCAAACCATCGATGTTCATCTCAAGCTGAAAGCAAGAGTAAATAGATTAAATCTGAAGCTTTCAGGCGATCCTGAAGCGGAAGCAGAGAAACTGCCATAATTTCTCATAAATTCGCCAATTCTGACCGGAGACGGAGCGTTTCCAGTTCCGCTCTTGAGTGCTGAATTCTTACATAATATTTTTTAATTAACATGAATGTTCAAATCAGTTTTTCACCAATAATCGAATCAGATGTATGTCGCACCGCAATAGTAATGGCTGCAAAACGAGCTATCGAAACAGAAAGACCAGATCGATTATTTGACGATCCCTTCGCCGCGCAACTAGCTGGTGATGCGGCAATTAATTTACAAAAAGAATGGCTCTTGAAAACCCAAGACTCAGCAAGCCAGCTAAAAGCACAGTTTGTAGCAGTTCGTACAAAGTATTTCGATGATTTCATTATGGAAGTGATGTCGAAAATTCATCAAGTAGTAATCTTAGGATCTGGTTTAGACATACGAGCATATCGGCTATGTTTCCCACCAGAAACACAATTATACGAAATTGATTTACCAGAAATAATTGATTATAAGCGAGAGATTCTTAAAGAGATTCCACCAAAGTGCCGTTATCATACAATCGCAACCGACCTCAGACAGCCTTGGTCGCATTTGCTTTTACAACATGGATATCAATCGAATATTCCCACAGTTTGGCTTTTAGAAGGACTTTTGATGTATCTTGATGAAACTTCCGTTCATCAATTGCTTTCGACAATCAGCGAATTAAGTCCTACTGGTAGCTACTTAGGCGCTGATTTGGTTAGTGTAAAATCTTGGCAGATTGGTTCTCAAAATAGCAAAGCTGTAATTAGCGGTCACTGGCGATTTGGAACGGATGAACCAGAACAATTATTTGCTACTTATGGGTGGGAAACATCAGTAATACAACCTGGTGATCTCCGTGCGAACTACGGACGGTATACAGTTGAATTAGCACCACGAGCAATTCCAGGACAAAGACGTTCCTATTTGGTTGTAGGAGAGAAGAAAGAAAATTCATTGCTGACAGGTTAAGGTCATTAACAATTTGTCAATAAGCATTCTTGTTCTATTTCTATTGCATGAGTGCATAAGTTAATTTCGGTTTCACCTATAAGAATTAAGTACAAGTGTTTCTCATTTAGTAGCTTTTTGGGCTATTTCGCATAAACTTTTATCCAAGTTCTATGGACTCCACCCAACCAAATCATAGTAATAGCCCAGATATCAAAACAATTTTAATTTTGGCAGCTGATCCAGAAGGTACTTCGAGGTTACAACTGGATAAAGAAGTACGGGAAATTGATGAAGGGTTGAGACGAGCTTCTAAGCGCGAGCAGTTTAAGTTAGAGCAGAAGTGGGCAGTACGTCAGCGTGATTTTTACCGAGCGATTTTAGATTACCAACCTCAGATTGTTCATTTTAGTGGGCATGGGACTGAGTTTAATGGCATTGTCTTAGAAAATGAAACTAATGAGCCAGCGTTTATCAATGCAGATGCGCTCTCCAGTATGTTTAAGTTATTTGCCACCAAGGGGGTTGAGTGTGTAGTTCTTAATGCTTGTTATAGTGAGGTACAAGCAAAAGCCATTAGCCAACACGTCAACTATGTGATTGGCATGAATCGAACGATTGGGGATAAAGCAGCTATAGCATTTTCTGTAGCATTTTACGATGCTTTAGCAGCTGGAGAACAGATGGAGTTTGCCTATGAATTAGGTTGCTCACTTTTAATAAGTTATTCAGAGCAACAAACTCCAGTTCTTTTGAAAAAAGACCAAATTACTATCATCCAACCATTGTTCGATGTTATTCCTCCCAATCCATATCTTGGCTTAGCTGCATTTACAGAAGTTGATGCAGCATTCTTTTTTGGACGCGAAACGTTTGTCAATGGCTTACTAGAAGCCGTCAACAAACAGCCCTTGGTAGGAGTAATTGGTCCTAGTGGCAGTGGGAAATCTTCTGTCGTGTATGCGGGGTTGTTTCCCCAACTGCGGATTTCTGGAAATCGGCTGATTGAATCAATACGTCCTGGGGACAGACCATTTTATCAGTTAGCTTCTGTCTTAGTACGTTTATTAGAACCAGAAACTGGGGAAACTGCACAACTGCGTGTTGCTGTGGGATTAGCAGCAGATATGGAACTTGGGAGAATCACTTTACCTACGGTGATGTCTCGGCTTAATGAACGCCAGACTGGTAAACGCTTGTTGCTGTTTATAGATCAGTTTGAGGAACTTTACACCCTTTGTCAGAATAAGGAGGTAATTGAACGCTTCGTTGATGCACTGTTAGCAGCAATTAATCTAGACAATTTCATACTCGTCTTCACTTTAAGGGCTGACTTTTACAACTTTGTCCTTGCGTACCGCCCATTTCGTGATGCATTGCAACAGTTTTCACCTCAATTATTAAGTTCAATGAATCGTGAAGAATGCAAGAGAGCAATTGAGCAGCCAGCCCAGAAAATGTCCGTCTCTTTAGAAGCACAATTAACAGCACGAATTTTAGATGATGTCGGCAATGAGCCTGGAAACCTGCCATTGCTAGAATTTGCCCTGACCCAACTTTGGTCATTGCAACAAAAGCGCCTATTAACTCACCAAGCTTATAACGATGTGGGGATTATGGAAAGGTTCTAGAGTGGAGGCGATCGCCAACGAGCGAAAAG
>CALMVQ010000160.1 GCA_937873135.1 uncultured Scytonema sp.
AAGCTATGGAATCTCTCTGGGCAAGAACTGCATACCTTCAAGGGGCATAGCGATCGTGTCAACAGTGTCGTGTTCAGACCGGATGGCAAGACGGTTGCCTCTGGTAGCAGTGACAACACTGTGAAGCTATGGAATCTCTCTGGACAAGAACTGTTTAGCCTCAAGGGGGATAGACTAGTGTTCAGCCCAGATGGCAAGATAATTGCCATCACTGATAGTTCTAACACAGTGAAGCTATGGAGTATGGATTTGGATGACTTACTAATACGTGGTTGTGATTGGGCTTATGATTATCTGAAGAATAACCCTAATGTTAAAGATGACCGTCACCTTTGTGATGATATTGCTAAAAGAAAGTAATGTAACATTCTACAAAGGAGCCAATTCGTGGAATAGGCGGCTCAAAGTGTTAATCTCTCGTGGCAAGGAGCAACGTCACGGGTAAGTGAAACAATTAGGACTCTTAAGCACTTAATAGGCGTAGATCATCGGTGAGAGGTTAAGATAAAGCGTAAATACTGATGAAGTTGTTGCTAGTACATATCGGCGGAAATAAACCACCCATCTGAAACAGGTAAAAAGCTTACAGAATAAGTGTTCTTTCTTTTTACTTTTTACTTTTTACTTTTGCCTTGTTGTACTAGTTATCGCCCGCATCGCAGGCGGGCTTGGATTAAGTAAGTCGTCTCTTGGGCAATCGATCAGCCACGCTTACGAAATCCCCAGCGATCGCATTGTCTGCAACCTAAGCCATTGCCGCTACTGGATGGTGTTGCTCCCGGCAAAATTATACTCATGCTACTAAACTCTCGACAACCAGAGCATCTCGACTCATATCTGAAAAATTATCAAAAGAATAAATATCTTGTCTTAACTTATAGATTACAGCTACAGGTGATGAGATGCATCTTGAGCAAGAATATTTTTTCATAAATAAATAATGGTACAGGTAACACTTTCGCCCTTCATGCTCTCTGCTACGCCATACCATCTACTATTTACTTCTCGCTCAAGACTATAGCGGTTCTCGTTTAAGTCACATACAGAATTCCCAAGCTCGCTATTCGCGAACACCCCTCTCCCAAACTTGGGAGAGGGCGCGAGTGTATGAGATATAACTGAGAACCGCTATAATTTAAGATGCGTTTACCCTGGATCTACTTTGCTCAGAAATGATTTAGAACGGCTTGAATCTTAAGTTTTAAGAGTGATTTTCAAGTAGGGATGCGATCTCTTTGGGATGTATATTTTTGTATTCCTTATTCCCAATCTGCAAAATATAATTAGGGGCGCTTTTACAACATTTCATACAACGACTGCTGTACTCGATTGTGACTTTATCTTGCAAACCGCAATCGCACAAAGTTTGTTCCAGTTCTGACAACAGACTTTTACCACCTCGTTTGAGGCATCCGGACTTTTGACATAGGAGAATTTTCGCTTTGGGTGAACTTTTGTGTGAGCTTGTTTCCATTGAACTGGTGTTGCAATCAAACATACCATCTAGGCATGCAGGAGGGAATAAGGCTTGAGATTTTCTCTCTTTCCTGCTGCTTTTTATTAAATCTTGGCACGCAACTTCGTTGGCGGAAGGCGTTGTTTGATTTGGGCAACTATTAATTGGTGTCACTCCATAAGCTTTTAGTTTGATGGTGTTTTTATGCGAATTAAATTTGCCAATACCATAAACACGAATTTGTTGACCGGGAACCAGTGATAAACTGAGAGAACCGCGCAGTTCCTTAGGAACTTTAATTTCCAACTCTTTAGATTCTGACGAGAAACGCAAGTATTTGAATTTTTCTGGAGTGTTACCGACAAACCCAAGAAACTGTCCTTCTAACTTAAATTCTGCTAAGTCTAAGTAATTACTGCTCATGTTTTAACGATTTTAGATTATAAAAAGTGAGAGAAAGTAGTTGTATAGACGTAATAGGGCGCGTCTATACAGGAAAAACTTATAAGTAGTTTGGTAGAAAAATTTACCTTTATGTAAATAAAGATTAACGCACCTGTTTTGCCTACCAAAAAAACAACAGCTATAACCCGAAGTCTTGTTTATTTCGACGACCTACTTATAGCATTCCTATTTGAATTGGGAAAAACTCGTTATCGCTGTCAATAGTCAATAAACGATATTTTAGGCATCATTTAGGATTGCTATAACTTAGAACTCATTTAAGAGACTCGTCTAGCCTCGAAAGTTTGAGGTAACTTTAGTGGATCTGGTAAATCTGTAAATAGTAATTCCCAGCCATTTGCTAAAGTAAAAAGCTTTCCCTCGGCTCCTTCAGTTTGTTTAACAACTTCTTCTTCGAGGTCTTTCTTCGCAACGTAGGCAATCAAAGTTCCAGCTGCATTCTGACGTAGCATTACTTTCATGGTGCTTCCTCAACAAGTTCTAATTCTTTTTTAAGACAGCCAACAACAAATCCTGTTTGTAGGAAATGCACCGCGTATATGTAGGATCTTTGTAAATAAGAGCCGATACTGACGACATAGCCAACATCTCCCTTTTTAGCCAGAACGACTCCGACTTCTTGACCGGGAAAAGTCCCATCATTTTTGATTAACTTGCGAAGACGAACTTTATCACCAATTCCAAACTCAGGCGCTTCCTCTAGTTCTACTTCATCTGATTGCATGAGAGTATTTGTGTTTTTGTACTAAATTCAACAGTTCTTGCGTAGTTAAACTACGTTTTTTCTGTACAGACTCATGTCTAACTGCATCCAAAACAGATTGGGTTTCCTCTGAGTTCAGGACGATTCCGTGTTGCTCTAGCAAGTTAGACACCAGATGCCGACCAGAATGCTTGCCTAAGACTAAACTGCGCTCCCACCCTACCTCTTCGGGAGCAAATGGTTCATAGGTACTGGGGTTTTGCAATACACCGTGTGCGTGAATACCAGATTCATGTGCAAAGGTATTTGCACCAACAATCGCCTTCCAAGGAGGAACATCGCAGCAGGATGCAGATGCTACAAGTCGGGATAGTTCTAACAAGCGAGGAGTTTCAAGACCTAAATCGATATTATGGATGCGTTTGAGAGCCATGACAACTTCTTCTAAAGCCGCATTTCCTGCTCTTTCACCCAACCCATTGACTGTGGTATTGACTGAAGATGCTCCAGCTTTGATACCAGAAAGAGCATTGGCAGTTGCCAGCCCAAAATCATTGTGTGTGTGAATTTCCACCGGAATTGACAAAGCCGTCACCAGTCGCTTGACTTTTGTATAGGTGGAGAAAGGATCGAGAATGCCTACCGTGTCGCAGAAGCGGAACCGAGATGCACCCCATTCTTGAGCAGAAAGCGCTACTTCTAATAGAAAGTTCTCATCGGCTCTGGAGGAATCTTCTCCCCCAACTGCAACCCAAAGCCCGTTATCAACAGCGAAGTGAATACTGTCTCTCAGTTTTTGCAGTGTCACCCGCCACTGTCCGTGAAATTTAGCTGTGATTTGGATTCCGGAAATGGGAATGGCAATATGCACTCGATTCAAACCACAAGCTATAGAAGCTTGAATATCTGAGATCACAGCGCGGTTCCAACCTAGAAGTTTAGCTTGTAAATTCAAGTTGGAAATTGCAGTGATTGCAAATGTTTCTTCTTCACCCATTGCCGGAATTCCGACTTCTATTTCAGGAACGCCAATAGAGTCAAGAAACTTGGCGATCGCGACTTTCTCTTCAAAGTTGAAGGCAACACCAGCTGCTTGTTCGCCATCGCGTAAAGTAGTGTCATTAATGATGACTTGATTCATATCAAAAGTACCTATAGAGGATTATGACCAATAAAGAACGTAGAACTCAGTTGTCAGAACTCAGAATTAATGATTGTTGTAAAGTAAGTACAAAAAGTGTGAGATTTCTGGACAACTGAGTGCGGAGTCAAACGAGCACAGCGGAACTCAAAAATGAAGTCATAGATGGTAAACAAGGTAGTACCTTGCCAATTGCATTTTGAGTTCTGAGTTCTGCATTCTGAGTTCTTCTTCCTTCATTAATTCAAAACTCCTAACTTCTAACTTTTTCCGATTATGAATAATTAATCCGTATGTCCCTATACCAGACATTCATTAAAAGACTAATTAAGGAAAATATAAAAAAACTGTTATTATTTAACATAAATTATCCATGCTTTTGAGAAATACAGGTTACGCAATAACATATTTACTCGGGATCAAATTTGGTCTTCTAGCCAATCAAGAATCTTTTCAAGCTGTTCTAAAGAAACTAACCCGTACTGCCAGAGCAGCATCGGCAATGGGTCGTTGTCTAACTCTCGTTTTCGTAATGCTACAGAGATATCTTGAGTTGAAAGTGCAAGTTCGTTTTGAAGAAAATTTAGGAAATTTATATCACTTGAACTAAATGTCATGGGAAAACTGTTAAAAAGCTATTAATTTTCAATAATAACGAATAAAGCAAAATATCGAGAATAAATAATTGGATATTTTGTTTGCACTCATGTAAAATTAAAAATTAAAATAGCCAACATCGCTCTAGCCAATCAACTAATTCGTCCCGACTTGCCATAAATTGCAGCACAGTACTGCGGACGAGAATCGCTGTAAGACAATTATTGACTCGTACCCGCAAAGAACCATCGGCAAGACACCAACTCTTAATCATCAACTCTTGGAGACGGTGATAGATTCGCCAGCGATCGCTCAAAGGAACTTGCAAACAATAATCGCCTAAAGCTTCAAAACTAAAGGGTGGTAACATATTTCTTGATAGTTATAGAAGATTGGAAACAGAAGTACTCTTACCTCATCACTTTTTTTAATCGATGGTTTTTGGCATCAGTACTGTGACGTTGATTGAACTTGGGGTTATCTTTCTGCTTATATCAGACGCCTTCAAACACAGCAGTGTATCTGATGCTGATTGGATTTATTGGATTGATTAAGTTATACTCATAAGCCTCAAACCCCTACCCTAAGAGAAATTTAAATTTCTCTTAGGGTAGGGGTGCTAGTGTTTTTGTGATGGGGTACTAGTATTTTTGAGGCAAAAGAGTAGGTATTTCTGTACTCGCTATAAACGCCTTTACCTGCAAGGCATTGAAGCAAGTTAATCAAGTAATTTTCACAAAAATTAACGTGTACTCATCCGCACTAAGAAGTGGGGTCAAAGACCTTAAAAATTAACTTTCTGTATATGCAGCTACTTTCCCTTATTGTATTCCTTGGAGTGTGAAAAAACAAGTCCTCACAATTTTGAAAATTGCTGTGATATGTGGGGCTTATTTTGCATTTAGCTAAAAATTCCCCTGTCGGAGAAACTGCTCAAATGCCTGAACAGCGTCATACTGATCGGGCATAGCGAGATATTGCAGTAACAGATTTGGATCTAAATCTGGGAAGAAGCTGCTACGGTTAACTTCCTCATATTCACTAGAGGAATTTAAATGGAATATTCTAATGGTTTCAGATTTCCAAAACCAAACTTCGGGAACTTGCTTAGGTTTGTATAATTCCTTTCTGTTAATAGTGCCACTGGTAACAATAATTTCAATGACAATATCAGGCTCCATGATTGAGGATTAGGAGTTCCTTGCCGTCAAAACTCCAAAGTTTGACGGTCGAGTCATCACTGGCTGTAGCAATCAGCTGACCATCAGGGCTAAAACTCACCCTCGTAACCCTATGACTGTGCCCAAAAAATCTTCTGTCAGACTTAAATCATTGAGAGTTACTTGGAGGCTAAATCTAGTTCCTGGTTTGGATCTCCATCGTTTGAGTTGAATATAGTCATCTTGAGGTCTTGAATGGACTTCTTGAATTGTTTCCCCTGATGAAGAGAGTAAAGTTAGTTTGAGATTGGATGGCAGATTAGTTTCTTCTATGGTTGGACGCAATTGTACGCGAATACCTATTTTATCAGTTTCCGGTTTGAGACCGACTAACAGTGCCAAAGACTGATGCTTAATTTTCACTCCCAAATCTATCAGTTTGATTCTTTTCATACTACTATCGTCCAAATCTTCCCTGAGAGGGGATAAATTACAAGTTTTTATCCCAAAAAGTGCCTCAAAAGACTGCCAATCAGGCTCAAAGATATTCTGAAGCCAGTGACTCAAGTTCACTACTGTTTTTTTCACAGAGTTAGACAGGCGTTTAAGTTGATGTATTTGACTTAGGTATTCTGAAAACTCTGCGAGCGCTCGCAATTTACTGAGAGATAAAATACCTTCATTTTCTACTACTGTTGGGGCAAATCCTATAATTTTTGCCTGTTTTAATGATTCATTTAGATGTACGACTAAATAGCCAATTCTGTCCGACCAAACTTCCGGCGGGACTTGACAAACCTCTGTATTTGATAGCACCGGACGACACTCTAGTTTACCGTAATTTTTCACTTCTAAATCTGCTACATCTGTAAAAGTCTGCATTACTATATCGTGACTATCGCTCTGATTAAAATCTGTCTCTAGTTCGATACAGTGCAGATAAAAATCTACGCCTTTGCGTGAGGCAAAATTCATCCCCTTAATCAGCAACGCCAAACAGCCCTACCGATTGGGTCAAATCGGATTAGTTGGAAAGCTTAATAATTATCACCACCAACTTTAACAGAACCAGCCGAATTCAGTAAACATCAATGGTGGGATTTTAAGTTAGGATGGAAATCCACCTTAAATAACTTAAGATTAATTATTCAACTACATATATTCTGGAATTTGATTAAACCTTGGTTAGTGATTTTTTTTAATCCTAAATTACAGTTAGGATTTCCGAAAATCATGGATATAATGAACCAGTTTCAAGGTTATATACCCGTAGATTCTGGGTAAATTATACAGCGGGTTAAGGAGAAAAAGACAATGCAAAGTAGAAAATTGCGCTCACAGGTGGGGAAAGATGGAATCTTACATCTTGATATCCCTGTAGGTGTGACAGACTCGGAAATAGAAGTTATGGTGATTTATCAGCTACTAGAACCATCCGCTCCGGCAAAAACACCATCCGAGTTAGGTTGGCCCCCTCATTTTTTTGAGCAGACAGCAGGTTCTTTACAGGATGATCCAATAGTGAGATATCCCCAAGGTGAATATGAACAACGTGAGCCATTAGAGTGATTTATCTGTTAGACACGAATGCTTGCATTGTTTATCTGAATCGTCCTATATCTGGTGTCCGACGACAATTACAATCGTTATCACCACTTGATGTGGCTGTATGCTCAGTTGTGAAAGCAGAACTATTTTATGGAGCGATGAGAAGTCAAAATCCTGCACGCACTCAGGCTTTGCAAGAAGCTTTTCTGAATAATTTTATTTCTTTGCCTTTTGATGATGCAGCCGCAACAATCTTTAGTAGAATTCGTGCAGAACTGACTAGTTTGGGAACTCCCATCGGTCCATATGATATGCAGATTGCTGCTATTGCCTTAGTACATCAGTTAACATTGGTAACACATAATACTCGAGAGTTTATCCGAGTGAAGCGGTTACAGATTGAGGACTGGGAAGAATCCGGATAAAGTATCAGGCAATGGATATGTTACGGATTGAGGTAAAAAGCATTGCACTCTGGTTGGAGGCCACATTTATATCTTTGAAACCCCAGAACCCTACCGATTGAGTCAAATCGGATTAGTTGGAAACCCTGAACGGTGCAACTGCTATATATTTGAACTTAGATATGACCACATTGTGCTAGGACCAACCTTGAGAACCATATGATGCGGAGTAAACATTTCCCAGTAAGGTAAGTAAATATCGTCCTCATTCTTTGGTAACAGTATTAACTTACATCCATTGCTAAAAGTTAATGTAAGAGCAAGATTTTGGGAGTTAATTTGAATGACAGAAATATGACAGTCTCTGATAGTATCAAATTTTTGTCGGATAATTTCTGGATCGTCGTTAGATGTTACCAGGGTTTCACTTGGGGAGTCAATTCGCCATTGCGTTGCTCGCGTACCTAATATCCACGATCCTTTTTCCTTCCCTACCATTGATTTTTGCACGTAAGGAATTCTTTCTCCAATGTGAAGAGTGAGTTCATCTCCATAACTTAGGCTTACTTTCCAACAGCTTTCTCCAATGACTTTACTAGTTATTTGAATAATCTGCTCTAAATCACTATTGAGCATTATTTTCTGTCATGATCTTTAGATTTTACCGATCGCCGTTTCCTAACCCGCTCCTCGCCTGGGATTGCCCTTGATTCAATCAGAAATTCTGGAATTTCCCACAACTCGGAATCATCGAGGTTATATTGTTCGCAAACAAGGCTGAGGCGAATGCTAGAGCTGGTAACGGGGTTGACAGAATGAGTCAAATTACCTTGGAAAAAAACTAGGGTATTCGATTGAGGAATGATTTGTCCACAAGAACGTTTGTGCGATCGCAGCACAAGTTCTCCTCCGACTAAATCAGTAGGTACCACAACGTAGAGAACGCTGACGACTGTCGGAGGTTCAATGGTTTTGCAGTAGGAACGCAGGGAGCGATCAATATGAGGATCGACACGAGATCCCGATTTTAATAACAACGGGTTAAGGTAAAAAGCATTACACTCTGCTTGCAGTACTTGGTTCAGATAGGGTTGGAAGTAAGGGAATTGTTGCTCAACGGTTGCGAGATGCGATCGCCTAAACACCACAGAAAACCCTTTTGTCCCCACAAAGTCACGATTCAGATTATTCAGCGTTAAATAACGACACGCTAAAATTTGCCCCTGCAACTCATTCAGGTAACTTTGATCAAAAGCATTCTGCCGTTCGTGATAGTAGGTTAACATTCTTTCTCTTTCTTTTCTTGGCGTTCTTGGCTTTCTTGGTGAACCAGCGAGCTAGAGGCGTTTTCCCACGCCCAGGCGACTGGTGGAACGCGATCTTCGATCTTCGACGTTCGTAGCGTCGGAACGAGCGTCACCCGCTCTAAAGCAGCGATCTCCCTTGTCTTCTCACTCGGAGAGACGCTACGCGCTCCGAGCGTCAGGGCGGTTCATTCCCAAAATAATTTTCATGGCTATAATTATTAAGTAAAATTGGCTCTTGAAAACGAATTATGTGCTACTGCCAAACAATTTAGCAATAATTGTCATTGGGAGATACAGGCGCTGCGACTGGTCAGGAAACGCCATAAACTGATGGTGTTCGTAAAAATCACGCGCTTTGTCATCCTTCGCATCAACCACAACAGCCATTGAAGCAATCTCACTATTGAAGCTACGCCGCAATGCATCCATCAAAAGAAAAGAGCCTATCCCTTGCTGCTGATAGCGTTGATCCACAGCCAACCGCCCTAAAAGAGTCGCAGGAATGAGTGGGTATTTTGGCAATTTCTTAGATATCTCTGGCGGTAATTCTGCCAAACGCATGGCTGTAGCCGCCAGAGTATAGTAACCTGCAATCTTATCGAGCTCGCGATCAACTAGTACAAACAAAGCAGCGATCTTTCGCCGCATATCCTGGCTTGCTTGTTGCTTCAGGTATCGATCAAGCGATTCAACTCCACACTCAAAATCAAAACGGTTATGTTGAGTATTCAACGGTTCAACAACATAAGCAAACGGAGGATTCACTCACAGAACTCCATACTTTGTTTGTATCGTTTAGCCGCTGCCAATAATGCTGCTCCCGGCTCTGGGGGATTTAGCAAGGCTTCGACAAAGGCTTCGCTATCCCGCTTGGTTAAGCTCATCAGTGTGTGTTCCTGAATGGTACGAAGTGCTGCCGCCTGAGCGCTGCTGACAACAAAATCTGTCAGCGTCCTACCTTCTAGAGAGGCGGCTTGTTGGAGCAATTCTTTCTGTTCCCGAGTTAGTCTGGCTTCCAAACGTTCCAGCTTACCATGCGTTCCTTCCCCTTTTCCCTGATTTCTAGCATCCTGTATGGTCATCTTGCTTTTTGTATTGACTTCTTTTCTTAAGAATACGGTAAAATGCCGTACAAAGCCACTACTCCATCGCCTGAATCTGCTTATTAGCCTCTTTTTGTGCTTGGAGTAAAGCTTGCTGTAGGGGTTGCTGTCCTAGCATGGCACTAACGAACTGATTGTCAAAGTTGTTCACAATTGCAGCTGGATATTTGCCTGCTTGCCACGGGAGAGCGTAATCAACTCCTGCCACAAATGCAGCTCGTAAAGGATCTTGATCGTAGCCTAACTTTTTTGCAATAGACTTACGCGTGGGCAGGGCAAAACCTGTTTTTGTCCACTTGAACATACCTTCAGTGCCTGTAAGATAAGAAATCAATTTCCAAGCTTCGGCTTTGTGTTGTGCCTGTTTATTCATCACGTAGGCAACGGTAAATACCATTGTGGCTTTTTTACCATTTATCATTGGTACTTCTGCGGTTGTAAATTTCAATTGCGGAAAAGTCTCTTTCAGGTAGAGAATTGCCCAGTTACCTTCAATAACCATTGCCACCTTACCTTGACCAAACATTTCGCTACCTGAGTTTGTCCCAACATCTGATTGTTGTGCCGAGGAACGATCTTTTCGATATTGACTTACGACTAGATGCAGTGCTTGCAAGCTGGCGGGACTGGCAAATGCTGCGTAACCGTTCTGGTTAATAAGTTGTCCGCCAAACGCTTTGATTTTGTAAGCCTGACGCGCTAACTCCGGAATTTCTCCAAAGCCGTACTGATCTATTCTGCCATCTTTATTACGATCTTCTGTGAGTTTTTGCGAGTATATCAGTAGTTCATTCCAATCCCTTGGTGGAGTGGTCAAACCTGCCGCTGAGAAGGCTTCTTGGTTACAAAATAGAGCAAGTGTTGAATAATCCTTAGGAAAACCATATATATTGTTATTATACCTAAAGCTATTGAGTAATGTCTCCTCAAAATCAGCTAAGTCAAATTCGGGCGTGATGTAATTATTCAGAGGTTCCAAGACATTCTGACTCATCAGAAAAGGTGCCTCAAGCACATCCAAGTAAAAGACATCAGGCGCAGCTTCTCCAATCAAACGAGTTTTAATGACATCCATGTATTGATCGGCGATGACTTCATATTTGACTTTAATCGCCGGATGCTTTGCTTCAAAGTCTTTAAGTACATCTCTCAACAGTTCTTGCTCAGTTGGACTAGCACCCCAACCGCTAAGTTTAATCACAATTGGGGTAGGCAGTCTGGAAACACCTGGTATGAGTAGTTTATCAAAACTGAAAATCAGGATGGCGATCGCCACCACTAATCCCGAATACTTCAATATGCTTCTTTTGTTCACAGTAAGATAAAAACTCTTTTTCCCAACTTACCTTTTGACCGTTAAGAAGTGGTATTGTCTCTATTTTAATTTTTGTTGAGAAATGTAAGCTAAAATAACAAAGAATTGTAAACACCGCTGGAGATGTATCAACCAAAAAAGTGTATTTGTATTAATTTATACTTAAATGAATACATGTTGATGCACTTGGCGTTCAGGAAAATAGAGTAATGCGAACGTGTTTAAACGCGAGAGACAAAAAACTTTTTCCTTATCCAATTATGGAGCCACGTCCTTTAGATTATTCTACTCAGGAAAGCTCCTCGCCTCTGTTGAGACCGTCAAGAAGAAAGGCACAAGCCAGAAGGCAGAGGGCAGAAGGAAAGACAATCAGTGGGGGCTTGAACTCGTCACTGATTGAAGACCACCTTTTCAAAGATTTGGTGGGGGCTGGGCCCCAAATTGGGCAAGGCAGGGCATTCGGGCAGTTCCAAAATTCCTTCTCTTCTTTATTCCTTCTGCCTTCTGCCCTCTGCCCTCTGCCTTGCCTAAAGGGCGGCACTACTGAAATATGGAGGTAAGTTATGGATTCTTTGCCGTTGGAGGCTCCGCTTGCTTCCGAAATATTATATCAGAGGGCTGTTTCAGAAACAGATCTCTATGTCTCCAAACCCCCAAGAATAGCTAAGGATGTTATTCGTACCAGCCTCAAAGCTTCAACCTTGGATGCGTTTTTTACAGGAGCTTTCTTAATCACCACTAGCGGTATTTTGCTGAGCAATTTTTTAGTACAGTTGGGTGCAAGTCCGGTTGTGTTTGGGTTGCTATCCTCAATTCCAATGCTCGTCAATTTCATGCAACCCTTGGGCGCATACTTCTCGGAACGCACAACCAGCCGCTTTCAATATTCTCTTCGTATCTTTGTCCCAGCGCGGCTAATGTGGCTAATTCTTGTCTTTGGCATTGTCAGCTTCAGCTGGGGATGGCTTGATTCTCATCAGTTAGTAGAATTGACGCTATTAGTCGTTTTAATTAGCAACTTCTCTGGAGCGTTCGGCTCTGCATCCTGGCTAAGTTGGATGGCAACTTTAGTCCCTCGGCAATTACGAGGACGGTATTTCGGGTTACGCAATAGTGTTACCAGCTTGACCATGATGATTTGCGTACCTTTAGCAGGTTTAGCTGTATCAACCTGGCCCGGTGGAACCTTACAAGGTTACGCATTTATTCTGTTTTTAGGCGTGATTGCAGGGCTACTTAGCATAGGTTGTCAGTACTTCCAAAAAGATGTAAACCCGCAAGTACAAAATGCGAGTGATAACGAGTTTTCTACTCAAACTAAAAATTCAAATAATACACAAAGAAGTAGTGATAGTATTGAGAATACAATTGAAACTAAGCTTCTCCCGGATGCAAGTGCTAAGGATAGCATCTGGAAGAACTTTAACTTTTTAATGTTCTTGCTTTACTTTAGTTTGTGGATGTTTGCAGTTAACCTTAGTCTGCCGTTCTTTAATCTCTACATGCTAGAGGTGCTAAATTTAGATGTCAGCTTGGTAACGCTGTACGGCAGCTTTCAGGCGGGGGCTAATCTGATCATGCTCATTGTCTGGGGTAAGTTGGCAGACAAAATAGGCAATCGTCCCATCCTACAAGTTATTGGGATTGTGGCATCAAGTGTACCGTTGCTGTGGTTGGGGATTGGGACTAACAGTATAGACCTTTGGTTGTGGTTACCGTTAATACATATATTTATTGGTGGTAATTGGGCAGCTCTAGATTTATGTAACAACAATCTACAAATAGACGTAGCATCAGTCAAGAATCAATCGGTATATTTTGCGACTGCTGCTGCCATTGCTGGGGTCAGTGGTGCTTTAGGTACAACCATCGGTGGCTTCGTAGCCGAAAATCCTTCATCTGGTGGCTTAGCAGGATTGTTTGTGATCTCGGCAGCTTTCCGAGTCGCAGCGATTATCCCACTTTTCTTTATACATGAATCACGCGGACAATCTCTTGTGCAAATGATACAAGCTTTTTGGCAAAGTAAAAAGATTGCTGAAAGTTAGCTACGACCAAGTAGGATAGGACTCGCATTAACCTTGGTACGCCAGAGAGTGTAAAGTTTCATTTTAGTCAGTTTCGTTAAAATTGCACCACAAGAGTGAGGGTTGGCAGCGATCTTGAGAGACTGAACGGGGAAAGTCAGCCTGCTTGGGTTCTTCCTGTGATGTTAAAGACACTGCCATTCATTGTGACATTGGAATTATTGGGTAGAGTCCGATCAGGTGTAATTTGGGCAGTTGTACAACTTGCTCTTAATACGCAAGCACCACTTTCTGCGCCGTCAGTCCCTCCTGTTCCTAACTTCAGCCATGAGAAGATGAGTTGAGGGTTAAAGTAGGAAAATCAATGAATCCATTTGACTTAGTTATTTTTGATTGTGATGGTGTCCTTGTAGATAGTGAACAAATCACTAATTCGGTTTTTGCGGCAATGCTTAGTGAAATCGGGTTACCGATCACCTTGGAATATATATCTAATACATTCGTCGGTCAACCTATGACAGCATGTTTAGAAATTATTCAAGAGTCTCTTGGAAAACCTATTCCAGATAATTTTGTTACCGAATTTAGACAACGCAACAAGAAGGATTTATCAGAAAAATTAAAGCCGATTAAGGGAATACATGATGTTTTGTCTCAAATTAAAACTTCTTATTGTGTAGCTTCAAATAGCATACATGAGATGGTTCAAACAAAGTTAGGTGTCACAGGTTTACTGCCATATTTTGAGGGAAAAATATTTAGTGTTACAGATGTTGCACGGGGTAAACCACATCCAGATCTATTCTTATATGCAGCCGAGAAAATGAAAGTTCATCCACAGCGATGTGTGGTAGTTGAAGATACTGTAATCGGCGTGCAAGCTGGATTTAGCGCTGGGATGAAAGTTTTTGGTTATGCAGAATACAGTAATCCACAAAAATTGCAAGCTGCAGGCGCATCAGTTGTTTTTAATTCTATGAGATTACTGCCAAATTTACTTGAGCAATATGAAGATTTAAACTAACTTATTAAAGATTTCTTGACGTACCTTATCTTGAGAGAATTGCCAGAAAATCAGATACATTGATTGAATTCGTCAGCTATGCTGGAGGCTGCTATGCGTTCAGATAGGGATTCAGACCCCACCTGAACGGAGACCGTCAATTAGAAACTCGTCGCAATAAGCGGCGTGCCCGTAGATTTATTCAGCTGGAAAACTGTAAGGATTTCTTCGGTGAGAAGATGGGGAGACTTACAATACCGTTCGGATAAGCAGTTCTTAGGCAGGGGAGGCACAGAGTTGATGAAAAGCTATTCTTTCCCCCCAGCTTCTCTTCTACCCCTGCACAAGAACAGCCTGCCTTAACGAATAAATTTCTTAACCGAACCGTATTGGGGAGACTTACGGGTAAATGTTTCCTCGTCTCCCCTTCGTATTAATCAACACCAGTGGAACTTAAAGTCCTTGTTTCCCACATCACCATATTGTGTGCTGTCGTTACTACAGGCGGCTGGTGCAAGGCAATTAATTGTGTTAGAGTTTTCTTTAATTGAGTGCGAGAGACAATCTCATCTATAAAACCGTGCTTCAGCAAATCTTCTGCAGTTTGAAAATCATCTGGCAGTTTTTCTCGTAAGGTTTGCTCGATCACTCGCCGACCGGCAAAACCAATGGTTGATTTTGGTTCCGCCAAAATGATGTCGCCCAACATGGCGAAACTAGCAGTAACTCCCCCTGTCGTTGGATTCGTTAAAATAGGAACGTACAATAGTCTTGCTTCTTGATGGCGTTGCAAGGCAGCAGAGATTTTTGCCATCTGCATCAGCGACAGCATTCCCTCTTGCATTCTTGCTCCACCAGAAGTACAGACGATAAATACAGGATATCGTCGCTGAGTTGCCTGCTCAATCAAGCGGGTGAGTTTTTCTCCCACCACAGAACCCATGCTTGCGCCGATAAACCGAAAATCCATGACGCCTAGAGCAACGGACAAGCCATTAATTTGACCTAACCCAGTTTGAACTGCATCTACCAAACCTGTTTTTTCCTGCATCTCCCGCAAACGTTCGGCATAGGCTTTGCGATCGCGGAATTGTAGGGGATCGGTTGGACGCAAATGCTCATCCATTGGTCTCCAGGTTCCGGGATCCATCAGTTGGTAGATGCGCTCGTCACTATCAACACGATTGTGATGTCCGCATTCTATACAAACCATCTGATTTGCTCTTAAGTCTTTGGTATAAGCCAATACACCACATTCAGAACACTTATGCCACAGCCCATCAGCAATTTCACGCTCCTGGCGTTCTTGTTCTGGGGTGGAGGAGCCTGATTTCCGTCGATTTGCAAACCAATCTAAAAGAGATTTTAAACCGCGTGTTTCTTCGTTGTTTGCCATTTTATTTTGATTTTAAGTAGGTAGTATGTCGAAAGTAGAGTAACCCACGTTTATCGAAGCTAACAGTTAAGAGTGCATAGTCCAGAGTAATTTATTTTGACTCTTAACTCTTGACTTATTGTTCAAAGTTGTGCCATCAGCAATTTAGACCTTTCTCATACGTCTAGTGTTGCCAGCTTAACGAAAATACGTAAACCAATTCAAGTCTATTGTTCGTCTTCTCTTGTACTTAAGAGCAGCAGCGCAGTCCATTTATCTTCCAAAAGTACTTGCAACGCTGCAGGAGTGCCAGATCCTAGATAGGACTTCACCCCCAAATCAATAATTCTTGTTGGTAGATCATGAGCAACCAGTATCTGCTCCATTAGTTCTGCTTCCCAACGGGTGTTTGTCGTTAAGAGGGTGATCCAGTTCACAAGTTGATATTACCAAAGGTTAAAGGACCGATGGGGTAATTGAGTTTACAGAACACTCGACTCACCGTAGCTTCGCTCCAAGTAAAATGGCAAAAGTTGAAAAAATCAATTTTAGATTTTGGCTGCCCGGATTATTGGGGTTAGAAGCTGTAAGTTAATTTCTATTCATATCTATCCATTGCTACGCATTTTTGGGGAAGTATTCTCCAATTATGTTATAATTGTGTCATGCTTCATTAGTGCAAGATAGCAACGCTCAATTAGGTGTGAAGCCTAGAAGATACGTGCTACGAACTAGTTTTACAAATTAAATAAACTTTAAGTCTCATACTGAAAATCGTTTCAGTATCTCTAACTGGGAATTAGTGGTCAAGGAACCTGAGTCATGAGGCAATGGAACCAAGCTGAAAAGCGCAACTAGATGGAGCAAACTTATACCGTGGAGTTGGATGTGTACAGATTTGTCCATTTATGGATAACTTTGTCCAAACTTTTAGAAGCGGTTTCATGCCCAAGTAACTTTCAGCACGTATGCCTGTTGGAGGTTAACTTGTTCAAGCACCTCTAAAAAATTGTAGGTACGTAGACAAAATTGCTTCACCGCTAAATATAGTAATCGCGGCACCTAAAGCGAGAAAAGGACCAAAAGGTATAGGTTTCTTTTGTCCCCATTTTTGTTTTTCTACCAAAATACACACCACAGCCGCAATAAAAATTGCTAAAGGCAAATATCGCCAACCCAACCAAGCTCCCATCATGGCAGCAAGTTTGACATCACCGCCTCCCATCGCCTCTTTACCCAATAAGATCAAACCCATTATAGCGATCGCATCCAACAGCCATAACCCCAACACTGCGCCGCCAATTGCGGTTAATAAGTTATTCGCCACTCCTGTCCAGTTTCCTACGTTCAACCATCCAAGTAATATATGAAACACAATACCCAGTGTTAACCCTGACTTAGTGAGTGAGTTAGGTAAGGTCATCGTATCTATGTCAATGAGCGATAATGCTAATAACCAACTGCAAAAAGCCCAGTAGCCTATTGTCAGGGGTGAAAATTTAAATATCAAAAATATCAGCAAAAACATTAATCCGGTTACCGCTTCTACCAAAGGGTAACGGACAGAAATCTTGGTTTTACAATAACGACAGCGTCCTTTTAACCACAGCCATCCCAAAACTGGGAAATTATCATACGCTTTGAGTTGATTTAAGCAGTGGGGGCAGCGAGAAGGAGGCCAAAGAATTGACAAGCCCGCTGGTAGCCGATAAACAATAACATTGATAAAGCTGCCAATAGATGCACCTAAGGCGAATACAATGATACTCGCCACAACGACTACCAATAAGTCCATATCGTCATTAGCCACTAGCCATTTGTATCAGTTGTCAGTTGTCTTTTGTCTTTTGTCAATAGCTAGCTATTTTTGTTTTCAACTAACTCTTGACGACGCAACACACCAGCGCCTCAAGACAACTCCTGACTCCTGTACAGACACCTTATTTCAAGCGTCTCTACTCCTGCCTCCTTAATACATATACGATTCTATCTGGCTTAACGGTACGAAACATTCTTCCGGCAAAAGGATTGGATAACTGGTAAAAATCACTTTGCCTCGGTGATTAAAGCGATTAATTGCTACTCCTGAAGGCTGCCCAGCAATTTCTGGATGCACTTCACAGTGTGTGTAGTATATATGACCAGCGGCTTTGATAACGGCAGGGTCAATCAAAGATTGCTGATTCTGTGGGTTAGTATAGTCGGTTTGTCCTTGTTTTAAAGTATACACAACTTACTAATCTATGTTTTCTAGGTTTGTCTATAGTTTATCTGAAAGATCTAATAGAGAGCGATTATTCTTCCAAACTTTGAATCAGTGCCTCGCCCATAGCGCGGCAACCTAAAAGATTCATTCCCTTGGACATTATATCGCCAGTGCGATCGCCGCGATGTAAAACTTGTAACACTCCTTTTTCAATAAAGTCTGCTGCATTTTGTTGATTTAAAGCATAGCGAAGCATCATAGCCGCACTCAGAACCTGCGCTAAGGGATTGGCTTTATCCTGTCCGGCAATGTCTGGAGCCGAACCGTGAACAGGTTCAAAAACTCCGGGATTGGATTCCCCCAAACTGGCAGAAGGCAACATTCCAATACTACCCGTCAGCATAGCAGCCGCATCAGAAAGAATATCACCAAATAAGTTACCCGTCACAATAGTATCGAATTGTTTAGGATTGCGTAACAATTGCATCGCCGCATTATCTACATACATGTGAGAGAGTTCCACATCCGGAAACTCTTGACTCATATGAGTGATGCGATCGCGCCACAGTTGAGAAACTTCCAGCACGTTTGCTTTATCCACTGAACAAAGTTTACCTTGACGTTTTCGTGCTGCTTCAAATGCTACCCGTCCAATACGTTCAATTTCCGACTCAGTATAAGCCATTGTGTTCACACCCCGCTTCTCACCAGTTTCTGTGGTAAAAATTCCTTTGGGTTTGCCAAAGTAAATTCCCCCAGTGAGTTCGCGCACCACCATAATATCTACGCCTTCTACCACCTCACGCTTCAAAGTCGAGGAGTCAATAAGTTGAGGCAAGATTTTCGCCGGACGCAAATTAGCAAACAATCCTAACCCGGCACGCAGTCCCAACAAACCCGCTTCTGGACGTAAATGCGATGGTAAGGAATCCCACTTGTAACCACCGATCGCCGCCAGTAAAACAGCATCACTATTGCGGCACATATCCAAGCTAGCAGCAGGTAGGGGTTCACCTGTCGCATCAATTGCCGCACCACCGATCAGCGCTTCCTGAAATTCAAACTGAAGATCGAATTTCTTTCCTACGACAGTGAGCACCTCTTGTGCCACTTCCATAATTTCTGGTCCGATACCATCGCCGGGAAGTAGGGTAATGCGGTAATTCTGCGTCACAGCTGCATCCTATGATTTAAAAGTTTGGGCAGATTTTATATCATAACTAGCAAATGTACCATCAGCAAAATTAAAAAAGCTTGAGTAGTAGGCAAGAAGTACTTCCGTAGACGCGTTAGCGAGTCTTCTCACTCGGGGAGACTCTACGCGCTCCGAGCGTCAGGGCTTGCTGTAGGGTATGGTTATTTTTTCTGTCTCCCTATAGCATTTTTTTCAAGTTATCCGCACTCTTATAGTCCATTTTGAGAATTGTCATACTCAAAATAATGAAAGTCCATACTTACGTATTAAAGAATAAGTTTATAGACAACAAAGGTTCTGATTACGTTTAAATAAGACTGATAAGATATGCACCTACCCACTATTTAATAGTTAGATTCAAGTACTGTCATAATATTTTTTCCAGCTTTTACTGAATTTTATATATTGTTAATTGTCAGCAACTTTGCAGCATTAGAATTCCCACACTTGATTTAATAATTACTTCTTGATGGAAAAGTACTTATATGGCTGATACGTATTTTTCCTGAAATTCTCTATCGTTGTTACGTTTACAGCGGTTTTCATATGAATAGACCACAGTGAGCAAACTAACTCCTTACAGCATCAGAGGAAATTTTTGCATTCAGTATTTGACTGAAAATATGATTCAAAGCCGAATAAGTTGTAGCTTTTCCTGCACTTACACACTTTAGTAAGCAAGCAACTAGTACAACAAGGCAAAAGTAAAAAGTAAAAAGTAAAAAGAAAGAACCTTATTTTGTAAGGGTTTTAACTATTTCAGATGGGTGGTTTATTTCCGCCGATCTGTACTAGTTCTCCTATCGAGATTAATTTTGAACGGTATAGAGATGGATAAAATTATTCAGCATAAAGCAAATTTCTATTCCCCCCGGCTTAACCCATTCTTAGTACGTCTAGCTCAGTTCATTGCTCCAAGTGCAGTAAGCTGGTTCTTTCAATTTGAACTGGTTGTGAGTCGTGAGTGTCTGACAAAGATTGATTCGCTAAAAAACCAAAGGCTGCTCCTCTTGCCGAATCACCCAACATTTCAAGATCCGATTGTAATGTTTGTGCTTTCTGCCCAGTTAAAGCAGACGTTTTACTACTTAGCTGCTTATGAACTGTTCACGAGTTCACTCGGTGGTATCGTGCAGCAATTAGGTGCATATTCCATCCGGCGAAGCTTAGTGGATCGCAAAAGCATTGCTCAGACTTTGAAACTGTTAACTCAACCCGGTTGCCGCCTAGTCATTTTTCCAGAAGGGGGATGTTCTTTTCAAAACGATACTGTCATGCCTTTCCGAGTAGGAGCTGTGCAAATTGCCTTTCAGTCTATGAGTAAGACAGTATTGCTTGGCGAGCCAGTACCTGATCTCTACCTGTTACCAGTGAGCATCAAGTACCGCTACACTCAAGATATGAGTCAGGTAATCAATCAGACGCTGAGGCGCTTGGAGCAGGCATTGAACCTGAAAATAGTTTCTCTTTCTACTTCCTATCAGCGACTACGGGCGATCGCTCAAGCAGTTCTGGTGAAGGTTGAGCTTGACTATGAACTGCATACGGACGAAATCAGCACTCAGCCCTGGGAGCAGCGCATCTCTAGGCTAAGAACATACATCCTGGAGAACTGTGAGCAACAGTTAGGAATTGCCAATAGCACAAATGAACCAGTGCGGGAACGGACTTACAGAGTTGAGTATGCCCTGAAGACAAAAGCTGACGCTCTTGAGTTTGAGGAAGCAATACCGAAATCTGACATGCTAGAGGGGATTCGTGCCAGCAATTTTCAGTTAATTGAGAAGTCAGTAAAACGTCTTCTCAACTTTGATGCTATCTACGACGGTTACGTTGCCGAAGCTCCTACACCAGAAAGGTTTCTAGATACACTTACACGGTTAGAAAGAGAGGTGTTCGATATTGACAAACCCTCACCCAAGGGCTACAGACAGGCAAGAATTAAGGTTGGAGAACCCTTGAACCTGAAGGATTTCTTTGCAGACTATCAAAGTTCTCGCACACATACTGTTAATACTGTTATGTTAAAAATTCAGCAGGCTGTTCAAAATAATCTGGGGAGTTTGTGATTGAACTGACAAATAAGTGATCGCTCGACAGCATCTCCTTGTAAGTTGGGTTAATCACTGAATGCTTACATACGGAAAATCAAGTTTCAATGAAGATCTGTTTTGTTTCCGAAACGAGCCTGACAAATTTTGTAGGCACAGGATAAGTTAGTGATTAATTTACACCTGCACTCTTTGCCGCTATGTCAAAAGAACTGGCAATTCGTACGAATGGACTGACGAAGCAATTTGATAGACACGTTGCCGTCAATAATGTAGATTTAGAGATTCGAGCGGGTGAAGTTTACGGATTAATTGGTCCTAATGGTGCAGGGAAAACAACTCTCATCCGGATGTTAGCTGCGGCTGAGGAACCGACTACGGGTGAGATTTATATCAATGGCGATCGCTTACTGCGTGATCGAAGTAACCCAACCCTCAAACGTCGTCTTGGCTACTTACCCGATGACTATCCGCTTTATGAGGAACTCACTGTTTGGGATTACCTAGATTATTTTGCCCGTCTGTATTGTTTGCGAGAACCACATCGCACTCAACGCCTGCATGAAGTTTTAGAAATTATCCAGTTGGGAAATAAACGCAATAGCGTAATTTCCACTCTATCGCGAGGGATGAAACAGCGCCTCAGCTTAGCGCGAACAATTATCCACGAACCGATTTTACTGCTGTTGGATGAGCCTGTTTCCGGACTCGATCCCATAGCCAGGATGCAATTTCGAGAAATCATCAAAGTTTTGCAAGAAGCGGGGATGACAATCTTGATTTCTTCTCACGTCCTCAGTGACTTGGCGGAACTATGTTCCTTCGTGGGAATTATGGAACTCGGTTTTTTGGTAGAAAGCTCGTCGCTTCAAGAACTTTACCAGCGTCTTTCTAAACAGCAAATTATGATATCGACTTTAGGAAAGTTAGAAGAACTTTTGGTCGAACTCAAAAATAATCCTTTTGTCGAAGAATGGGAGGTGATGTCAACACTGAACAGCGTGCGGGTGAATTTTTCTGGGAAACAGGAGGATTGTGCTGCTTTATTGCGATCGCTCATGATCGCTGGGATCAACGTAACTGATTTTCACTCTTCTAAAGAAGACTTAGAAACAATTTTCCTCAAACTCGGTCACAAACAAGCGAATTGAAGATTTGTTAATAGCTCTTAATCATTAAACATTTTTTGAGATTTTTCTGATGATGTATAAATTTATAGACAGAATAGGTGACTGGAATCCGCAACTGTTGCGAGAATTCAAAGGTCGTCTGAAAATTTTTCCGGTTGCGATCGCGATTGCAACATCCATAATTGGTCAGTTAGTGCTGTTCCTCGCTCAATTTTCTGAGCTTCCTGATGAGAGAACTTACCGGATATACGATACATATTGCAAGCTACATTTGTCTAACGCAGCAAAACGAATACAAGCAGCCAATTCAAGCGACCATACTATGCTTTGCCCACCAGACCAAATTGATCTGGATTTGTGGTGGCATGACCATTATGAATATATGTTTCTCTCACTCAGTGTGATTTTTATTTTTACACTTTTAGTGGGAGGGACTTTTGCGCTCATCAATAGTTTAGCTCAAGAAGAACGTCGCGGTACTCTAAATTTTATTCGCCTCAGTCCTCAGTCAGAAACGAATATTTTGCTCGGCAAACTGCTAGGAGTTCCGATTTTGATTTATATCATAACCCTAACAGCCGTTCCCTTACATTTATGGGCTGGTTCCTCTGCTGACATTGCCTGGAGTTCTATTTTAGGCTTCTACGCCATTCTTACTGCTTGCTGTATTTTCTTCTACAGTGCAGCACTGCTTTTTGCTTTAGTTGGTGGTTGGTTGAGTGGGTTTCAACCTTGGTTGGGTAGTGGTGCAGTTCTACTATTCTTGATAATTGCGTTTAGCCTAGGATCTTCTTACACTTCATACTCAGGCGCGCCAATATCTTGGTTGAGAACTTTCAGTCCGTTTGACATGACAAATTATCTATTTCCCAACCTATTCCGCATGTACAGTGGATCGCCACTTAAAGAATTACAGTTTTTCAATTTACCAATTGGGAAAAGTGTTATTGGTCTTGTTTGTCTTCATCTCCTGAATTATGCCTTATGGGTTTACTGGATTTGGCAAGCATTAAAGCGTTCTTTTCGTAACCCCAATGTTAGCATTTTGAGCAAAAAACAAAGTTATTTTATCATTGCTAGTTTTGTTTTCATACTTTTTGGTTTTTTCATCTCAAATAATCTAAGCAAATCAACAGATACATTTGGTTTCTTTGATAAAATTGAAGAGCTATATGTACTCAATACAGTCATATTTCTGGGGCTAATGGCAATTCTTTCACCTCATCGTCAAGCCATACATGATTGGGCAAGATATCGATGTGAGGGAGTTTCTCATAGTAAAGGTTTTTGGAATAAATATTTGTGGTCAGATTTGCTTTGGGGTGAGAAAAGTCCAGCAATATTGGCAATAGCAATCAATCTTGTCATGACTGCTACCACTTCTGTAGTTCTGATTTTATTTGTAAATGGTACGGGTGTTAGCAATTTCCATCGAACTCAAGCACTTTTGGGTGTTGCTTTATTCATCTGTTTGATGATGATTTATGCCACCATAGCTCAGATTATACTGATGATGAAAACACCTAAGCGTACTTTCTGGGCAATAGGTACAATTGGCGCAGCTATTTTGTTACCACCCATCATTTTATCAATGTTACGTATTGGAGTCTCTCACCATAATACTTTTTTATGGCTGTTCTCCAGTTGGCCTTGGTATGGTGTGCAAAACTCTGCAACAACTACAATTTTTATGACTTGCCTGGGTGAATTGAGTATCTTGGCATTGTTAAACATACACTTGGTTAAGCAGGTAAGACTCATGGGTGAGTCGGCGACGAAAGCGTTGTTAAGCAAGTCTGGGTGTTAGTTGTTAATTATTTCAGTGCCTTTTTCAATAATTCTGGTATTCGAGAAGGGCGTTCAGCCACTGGAACTCGTGCTTGATTTAAAGCGGTGACTTTACTGTTTGCGGTACCAAAGTCGGGATCGCGTCCGACGACGGCTGCTAAAGTTCCAGTCTGACGCCAATGTTGTGTGGGTGGTGCTTGTGTTCCGGCAATGTAAGCAACGACTGGTTTATCAATAGCTTCTGCAATATACCGCGCTGCAGCTTCTTCACGACCGCCACCTGGCTGACCAACTAATACGATCGCTTGTGTGGTATCATCTTCGTCAAGAATTTGCAGCCATTGAATAAAAGATGAACCTACGACTGCATCACTTCCAATACTGACACTAATCGACTGCCCCAAACCAGCTTTGGTTAATTCTCTGGCGATTTCGTAGGTGAGGGTCGTACTGCGACTTAAGATTGCAACAGTTCCAGGAGTATAAAATTCACTCGGTTGAGTCCCTAAAAGTATTTTTCCAGGTACGATGATCCCCGGACTATTTGGTCCTACCACCAAAGTTTCTGTTGCTTCGGCTACGCGAAGTAACTTTACCATGTCCAAAGGTGGTACACCTGGGGAAATAATAATAATTTGGCGGATACCGGATGCGATCGCTTCCAATGCTGCATCCAGCACTTGGTATGGGTGTACGCAAATAATAGTGGTATCAATTGCTTGAAATTGCCCCACCACCTGTTCTACTAGGTCAAATATCGGAATATCATAGAGTTTCTGTCCTCCACCTCCAGGAATTACCCCAGCTATCAAATTTGTGCCGTAAGCTTTCATTTGATCAACATGAGTTGCTGATATGTATTCACTGAAGCCCTGAATTAACACTTTGGTGTCTGGCTTTAAATTCATAAAAAAAGTAATGTAATTTAGGAAACCTAGTAGCTTGAGTCATTGGGAAATGCGGACGCTTTGATCTGGTATCGGATTATATTCATCAAGGCAGAAACCGCACAAAAGTTTCTCGTAGCTAGAGCGTACCTTTAGTTTCTTTGAACGGAGTGTCTAAAGGAAGACATCTCCTCAAAAGTTTTCAGGCACCTTTTCTATAAATAGGTAACTTGGTAAGACGAACAGCTTCTGTGACTGCTTCATCTAGATTTTCCATCACCACGATGGGTGCCTCAGCTTGCGTTTTAAGTGTTGCTAAATATTTTCTCGATGTAGTAAATTCCGAACCTGCTAATCGGACAACCAAGCATGGGAAATGACCATCTCGACGGCTTCTGCTACCGTTGGAACGTGACACCTGTTGTTTGAGTTCGTTCTTGTGGTGTTGTACAAAATTGTCAATGGCTTCAACGACATCCTCAGTTTGAGGAATATTAGCTAGGAAGTTAATGAGTATCACTTGAATAGTTTTATCAGTCGCTAAGTTTTTCAAAGCATTTTCTAACCGATACTTCAATGTAGTTGGTGAAGTATTAATAGGTGAGGCGTGGCGCAAATTTAAACATACACCAGGCTTACCACCGGCATTAGCGACTAAATCTAGAGTTGCCATTACTGAACCTGTACCATTACCCAAAATTCCTATCTTACCTTGTAGTTCTATGCCGTCCCAATCGCCTAAAATACTGTTGACCTCAACACTAGAATGACGGGTAACAATTTTTTTCGCCATCTCAGCAATCTCAGAATGACGCCCGATGGCTCGTTCATTAATACTCACATTACCATTGAGAGCCATAACTTGACTTGAAGCGTTTACAGCTAGGGGATTGATTTCGACCAAGTCTAAGTCTTTTTCCACAAATAACTGATACATCTTCTGCACAACATCGCTTACCGACTGCATCAATGTCCCTTGCAAGCCCATTTTCAAAGCCAGTCGTCTTGCATAAAATGGGGAGAATTCTTGTTCAACGACAACATGCTGCATTTTTTCTCCAGCCGATTCCCATTCAATATCCGCTTCCGTGCAACCTAAAAGTATTGGTCGGCAAACAGCGGTGTCTAGAACGACTGCTAGATATAATTCCTGTTCGGTGCTATATTTTGCCTCTGCTAACAACACGGATGGTAATTCACCTAAAACTGGCAAATTAAAGATATTTTGGGCGGCGGCGATCGCATCAATAGTTGTTTCTACAAATCTAACTCCACCTGCTTTTGCTCTTCCACCCGCATACACCTGCGATTTCAGTACAATCGGGTACCTAATTTTTAAACGTTTTAATTCTGTGGGATGGTCAATTTTTTGAGACGGCAATACAGGAATGCCTATCTTTCCAAACCATTCTTTAACCTGGTACTCTAATAAATCCATTAGGACAAATCCCTTGTTTATCACTTTCCAAAGGTTACTGTGGTGTTCCTGAACACACAAACACTGCACTCTCTTTACGGAATAAAGCTTTAGTTAGCTGTTAAAATTGTTTTTCTTTTAAGAATTTTATCTAATTTTTGCGGAGGAGGTAAAGGATTTCAAAATAAACCCGCTCTTGTTCCCTTGACACGTACTGCGCTCTAATCAAGGCATCCTTCTTTAAATCCCCTACGAGTGCAATTCATAAATATGCAATCAGAGTTCTGAGTTCTGACCTCTTAAGCATTGCCTTGAAAACACAAAGTATCTATAGTCCCCTTTTTATGATACAGCGCGTGAGAGCGTAGCAGTACACACAGCCGCCTTCATGAAATACAAAACGATATTTACAGAACCAGAACTATTCAGGGTAAGAGTTTGTCAGCTATGTTTAACTTTTATTTTAAAGTTTGGGAAAAACTTGTAGTTATATTTTGAAAAATGTTTGCTCTGATTTTAAAGCTATAATTGATTCAATGTTCGTTCGACAGCGGAAACAAGCGTAATCTTAGCAATCTCAATTCCTCCAAGCACTAATGAAATCCAGACTAAATGGCGATAAACCAGGTAATATCGTTTCACTTTAAAGTTGATACATATAGGTAGCTTTTGTGCCGGGGAACTCTTGAGGAAAGAATTAGAAACCATCATTTGTATCCAGTGTTGCGTGAAATGGTATAACCTACTTCACTTCTCAGGATAAGTAGCCAAGGCAGCCAACCAAGGAATGAGATTTTTGTTTACATTCAGTAATAATTGTGGAGAATCTAGAGGATGTGATGTATCAAGTGTTCTTTCCTCTTCCCTATTTTCAAGTCTCATTTCCCCTTACCTATCTAGAAACAAGGGCTACAACATTTATTCCATAATGGCTGTAACTATAATTGAGTCGCGTTAAACTCAAAATATTTTTGACTTCAAAAATATTTTCATTGAGACTGTCATTGGTTATTTGCGACAAAGGACAGCCCAAACAAGTAAGTGTGAAATTTAGAGCCGTAATCAGGTAGAGTATAGTTTAAATTAAAAGTATAAATAGTTTTAAGCAAATAACTAGGTCAAAGATCATAAAACAATACATGACTAAAGTCACTGTTTTCAATACAAAAGATAGAAAATTTTGCTGTCGTCAAGAGCAGAGATCGTTTAAGCTAGCTGAAAGATTCTTTGATTTGTGGCTGAGAGGCGATAGTGTGCCAAAACGATTTAGTTTAATTTCTCTTCTGGTTGTCTGTAGTTTGTCGAGTATGCCAAGAGCCGCTTACGCACAAGCACTGATACCCCATACACTCCAGCTTGATGCAGCGAAGTTAGAACAGCAGGGTTTAAGTTTAGCACAAGAAGCGGCTCAACTAGCTCAGTTTCAACAGTTTGAACTAGCTTTGCCAAGAGCGCGGCTCGCATCTCAACTAGCTCCTAAGAATGATAAAGTATGGTTTCTCTTAGGTGGCTTATATTTGCAAAATAAAAACGTGGATGGTGGGATCGCTGCCTTGAAAAAGGCAGAATCTTTAAATCCTAAAAATGGGGATATCCAGTTTGCTTTGGGTTCGGCTCATTTTCAGCAACAAAAGTACCAAGAAGCGATTGGAGAATTCCAAGCTGGTTTGAAGTTAAAACCTAATGACTCAGATGGGTTGTTTGATTTGGGCAATGCTTACTATATGCTCGGTAAACTGCCCGATGCGCTCGTACAGTACAATAAAGCAGTATCCTCTAACAAAAAATTCTGGCCTGCAATTAACAACGTTGGTTTAATTTTATACGAGCAAGGTAATGTCCAGGGAGCAATTAAGCAATGGCAAAGCGCTGTTGCTATCGAGAAGCAAGCTGCAGAACCTCGATTAGCATTAGGGGTAGCACTATATACTAAAGGCGATCGCCAACAAGGTTTGGCAATGGGAGAAGCGGCACTCCGCATTGACAATAAATACGGCGATTTAGATTTCCTCAAGCAGAACCTCTGGGGTACGCGTCTACTGTCGGATACCAAAAAATTCTTGCAATCACCTCGCATTCAATCGGCTATTCATCCACCAGAAAACCCAACAGCTTCTAAGCAACAGCCTGCTCAGTAGAGTTAGCAGGCGCAGAATAAGGAGTGATGAATTACTGATTCATCGCTCCTAACTTTTTACCAATAACCACTTGCTTAATGATACTCTCTAGTAGTACATATATATTAATCAAGAGTAGGCTGATACGCAAATCAACTTGTACACTAACTTGAGAGGGTTGTTCTCAAAGAACTGTTCAGTGTCGGGTTTCTCATCTCTATCACGAGGAACGTTGATTTGTGCGAAACCGTCGGAGGGGCATTTACTCAAAAATCACTCTCAAAGCCGAAGTTCTGTTTGTCATGGCACTCTTTGTGTCCAACAGGACATGGCGTTGTCAGAATGAAAACAGTGAAATATAAATGTGCTGACTTCTTTGAAATGCTTGTTCAATTGTGATCTTTGGGTAGCAATGCCAGAATCTGATCGACAAACTGTTGGTGATCGACAACAGGTTTGGAAATGTAGCCGTCAGCACCGCTTTGCTTGAGAAAGTTCTCGCGATCGCCCTCCATTGCGTGGGCTGTCACTAGGATAATAGGTAAGGAGGCTGTTTGCGGATCGGATTTCAACATTTGTGTAATTTTGATACCATCAACAGACTTACCTTCGTAAACACTTCGAGACAAAGAGACATCCATCAAAATAATGTCAACTTCCCCCGTTTGGGCAAAATTCATGACCTCTTCCACATTTTCCGTATGCTTTACGTCTAAGCCACCTCGCTTGGTCAAAATCTTGGAAAAAACGCGAGCATTAATGAGATCGTCTTCGACAATCAAGACAGTTTTCATGTTTAATTTTATTTTTGATAGCTTATGTTAACTAATAAGGTATTTATCTGCACACAGATGTGAGGGGGATTACCACCTCTCGCAAAACCGATATGTAGGTACATCCTTGGAAATAAACAATGTGGACATCCGTCATCAAGGATAATACTACTGCTTACTATCCTATGACTATCAAGATTTTGTAATGAAAAGCATTTCATCCGTTATGCTGTGGTTGCTACAGTCTTCAGTTACAGCGACTTTTGTGTAGTGAAAATTCAGGGAAAAAACTCATGGCAAAACAGTTAAACCTTCTCCCCACGGGACAGGTCATTACCACAGCCCTGCATACCGAGATGCAGCGGTCTTACCTAGAATATGCCATGAGTGTGATAGTTGGGCGGGCGTTACCAGACGTGCGTGATGGCTTAAAACCAGTACATCGACGAATTTTGTATGCCATGCACGAACTAGGTCTGACTCCGGATAGACCTTATCGTAAGTGTGCCCGTGTTGTGGGAGATGTGCTGGGCAAATATCACCCCCACGGCGACCAAGCAGTTTACGATGCTTTGGTGAGGCTGGTACAAGATTTTTCCAGCCGCTATCCCTTACTGGCAGGACATGGGAACTTCGGAAGTGTAGATAATGATCCCCCAGCAGCGATGCGCTATACAGAAACGCGCCTCGCGAGTATTAGTCACGAGGGAATGCTGGCGGAAATTGGCGAAGAAACGGTGGAATTTGTTGGTAACTTTGATAATTCCCAAGAAGAACCAACTGTACTACCAGCACAGTTACCTTTCTTGTTGCTAAATGGTTGTGCTGGAATTGCTGTAGGAATGGCAACAAATATTCCACCGCACAATTTAGCAGAATTAGTGGATGGGTTGATTGCTTTAATTGACAACCCCGATTTACCCGATAAAAAATTATTCGAGTTAATTCCAGGACCTGATTTTCCCACAGGCGGCGAAATAGTTGGAGATGCTGGGATTCGTGAGGCATACACCACAGGCAAAGGTAGTATTTTGCTACGGGGAGTTGGTCAAGTAGAAGAGGTTGCAGCTGGACGGGGTAGCAAGCGGCGGACAGCAATTATCGTGACGGAATTGCCTTACCAAGTAAATAAAGCTGGTTGGATTGAGAAAGTCGCGGAATTGGTGAATCAAGGTCGTATACAGGGAATTGCGGATCTTCGGGATGAGAGCGATCGCTCCGGAATGCGCGTGGTGATTGAATTGAAACGCGATGTTAACCCCCAAGAACTTCTGCAAAATTTGTACCACCAAACCGCTTTACAAACAAACTTTGGCGCAATTCTTCTGGGCTTGGTAGATGGACAACCACGCCAGCTCAACCTACGTCAGCTGTTGCAGGAGTTCTTGAGTTTTCGAGAGCAAACTCTCTCGCGTCGCTACACTCACGAGTTAGAAAAAGCAGAAAGTCGGCTACGTTTAGTGGAAGGTTTACTCGTAGCACTCTCGCATCTTGATGAGGTTGTTGGGATTTTACGGCATGCGGCTGATGGCAGTACTGCAAAAATGAGCTTACAAAACCAACTCCATTTGAGTGAGGTACAAGCGGATGCAATTTTAGCCATGCCAATGCGACGCCTCACAAGTTTGGAACAGCAGAACTTACGCAAGGAATTTGAAGAGTTAAATGAGCAAATTCAGTTATTGCGAACGTTACTGGGCGATAGACGGGAATTATTGAAATCACTGAAAAAAGATTTGCGAAGTCTCAAGCGCAAATATAGTGATGAACGGCGGACAAAGATACTCAGGGGAGCTTTGGACGCAAAAAAACAGGATCAGGCAGAAAATCCCAAATCCCCAATCGAAAATCCCAAACCTGAAGTGCCTTCAGAAGAAGTTGTTTTAGAGTTTACGCACCGGGGGTATGTACGCCGTCAATCGGTTAGCTCCTCAACAAGGAAGGCAAAAACTGACAATAGCATATCGGATAATGACTTCATTATTCAAACTGCTTCAACCGATACGGAAAAAGATTTGCTAGTACTCACTAGTGGTGGTAAAGTCTACCCGATTAAAGTGGGAGATATTCCCTCCACAAATGGGCGTTCTGCAAGGGGAACACCATTGATAACTTTGCTCACTAACACCGCTCAAGGTACTCAAGAAACTGTTGTCAACCGCTTTTTACTACCAGAAAATTCAGAAAGTGCTGAGATAGTTCTCCTGACTAAGCAGGGAAGAATTAAGCGCCTTTCTCTTACAGAATTTATTAATCTCACTCGTCGCGGAATCACAATCTTGAAACTTAAAGATGACGACGAATTGTTATTTACTCAGTTAATAACTACAGGTGAACCAATAATTTTAGCCAGTTCGGGTGGGCGAGTGTTAAAGTTTGAGGTCAATGACGAACAACTTCCTGTTATGGGTCGTACTGCTATGGGTTTACAGGCTTTACGCTTGCGCTCTTCTGAGGTTATGGTGGGTTGTGTCACATCAAAGGCAGAGAACAATTTGTTACTGGTGACTCAATTAGGATACGCCAAAAGCATCTCGACTAATACTTTGCGACTAGCTAAGCGTGGTGATCTTGGTACTCAAAGCATTAAATTTGCCAGTAAAACTGACTCTCTCGCTGGTATGGTACCTGCTCCAACCAACGCTGAGGTGTTGCTTGTGACTAATCACCAGCGAACAGTACGTCTTCGTGTAGATACATTACCAACCTTGGGTAGAGATGGCACGGGTGAAAATATCCTTCAACTCAACCGTGATGAAAAAATCATCGCGATCACCGAACTGCGTTCTTAGAAATAGGAAGTCGGGAATTACAGCAATTAGGATCAATGAACCATGTCTTTTTTGTTTGTCTCACGCAAAGGCGATGACAGTACGTCCAAGTGTTTCCCTCTGGAAGAATCTGTCCATTTTGTGTAGATTCAGAGATTCTATTGAACAGATTTGTTTCATATATTGAGTTATTAAAGCAAAACCCTTAGAGCAAAAGTGTTCTAAGGGTTTTATCTTATTTTTTTTATGTCAATTAGGCTGCATCATCCTGAGACTGGCGTTTTCTTTCAATAGCTTTCCTTAATTCTTCCTCACCTACACTATCTTGAGAGGCATACCAAGTACTATTAGGGTTTGCATAAGTACAACAAATCAGGGCTGGTCCTAATGTACTTAGATGGGGGATATAATTTTTGTTTATTTTTACTGAAAAAATATATAAGTCAAAACAATTGCAAAAAAATCCCAAGTAAGTGTGACAAATCTTAAATAAGCTGTTATATTAGTTTACATAAGGTAACAAACATTATAAATTATAGTTAGGAGTCCCAACCATGCAAGACACAAAAAAAATTACTGCTCCTGTTATGGAAGATCGTAATGCTTGGCGTTGGGGCTTTACCCCACAAGCGGAAATCTGGAATGGTCGTTTGGCAATGATTGGCTTCTTGGCTGCTGCTCTGATTGAACTGTCCACAGGTCAAGGGTTCTTACACTTCTGGGGCATCCTGTAAATATTGCTCTTGTTCGACGTTATATAAATGCAAAACCTGGAAGTCAAGCACTTCCAGGTTTTTTAACAATGTTTAGCATGCGTTGCTTCGTCAATGATTTTGACAGCAATTTAAACGAAAGATTCCCAGGCTGAGCCTGGGAACTATGTAAAGTTATTTATTGTTATCAGTAAATACAAACAACAAACAACTCATTAATTACCGAATATACTCTTTCAGAACGCTATTGCGATTCGGGTGACGTAACTTACGGAGTGCCTTCGCCTCAATTTGACGAATTCGTTCGCGAGTCACGTTGAAAATTTGTCCTATTTCTTCCAGAGTCTTCATCCGACCATCATCCAATCCATACCGCAGTCTGAGAACATCTCGTTCGCGAGGGCTGAGACTATCAAGAACTTTTTCCAAATCTTCTCGCAAAAGATTTTTGGAAACTTGGTCTTCAGGTGTCTCACCATCCGACTCAATAAAATCACCCAATCGAGAGTCTTCTTCTTTCCCAATTGGTGTTTCTAGTGAAATCGGCAGTTGCGCGGATTTAGCAATAAACCGCAGCTTCTCAATAGTCATTTCCATTCTTGTGGCAATTTCTTCTTCAGTGGGTTTGCGACCCATCTCTTGAGAAAGCAGCTTCGTCGTTTTCTTAATCCGAGAGATTGTTTCGTAGAGGTGAACTGGAAGACGGATCGTGCGCGATTGGTCGGCGATCGCACGAGTAATTGCCTGACGAATCCACCACGTAGCGTATGTAGAAAACTTATAGCCCTTTTCGTGGTCAAATTTTTCAGCCGCACGAATCAAACCGAGACTGCCTTCCTGAATTAAATCTTGGAAGGATAGACCGCGATTCATGTACTTCTTGGCAATTGAGACTACGAGGCGCAGGTTGGATTGCACCATCTTGTCTTTTGCTCTGCGACCGATATGTAGGCGATAACGAAATTGTGGCAACGGCAATTGTACCGCTTCTGCCCATTCACTGTGTGCGGGCTCCCGTTCTAACTGCTGGTGCAGCTTCTCGTAGACTCGCTCTAATTCCAGTAAATCGGCAATTTTCCGTGCCAATTCAATTTCTTCGTCTGCCCGAAGCAGACGAATTCGACCAATTTCTTGTAAGTAAAGGCGAATCGAATCTTCGGTGTAATGCTTTTTCTTGCTTTGTGACCGACGACGCGATTTAGCAGCGGCTTTTCCAGACTTTGCGTCGTCCTCATCAGACTGAGGCTCTAAAAATTCATCAATTTCGCCTTCGTCTGCAATCAGCAAGTCCTCTTCATCGAAAGAGAGTTCCTCCAACTCGATCTCAGGCTGATTCATCATTTCTAGATCAGGCTGATACTTAATATTTTCGAGTACGTTATTAGCCTGGTTCATGCCGCGTTCCTCATGCTCCTTGCAGAATCAATTACTCAAGACAGATATATTAACCACTGTTTCGGTAGCTATTTGCTTAACCGTTACAAGGGTTTTTGGCTGATTTGCCATAACTGCGATCGGACATTTTACGTTTTTTAAGGAAGACTCTGAATTTAACTCTCAAGTCTTATAGCCTACTTGCGATGGAAGCTAAAGCGCTTAGGTAAAAGTTGCTTCTCTAACTTCGCTTAACAGCGCAACCAAGCTTCTGGCAGGACTTTCTCTCTAAAGGGTGCAGTTACTGCTTTAGAGGTCAGTTCGCCTCCTTAATTACCGCTATTCTATGTTGTCTAGCAACATAACGTTAATTAGCTGGTCTAAAAAAGACTCTGGTTGCTAAAAAAATTATCAATTCATACAAACGAATATAACTCTTGGGGGATTTTTTTTGGAAAGGCTGTTCCGATTGTAGCCTGTTTCACAGAAATTGCACTCTTTTTATGTGCTGACTATGAAGTCTTTAAATAAAGTAGCGCCTTTTGTGTTGGCAAGAGATTGAGAATGGTCATCGTCACCTCAAATTTTCTCCAAATAGGATTGTAATTGCAGTAGTACGGTCATTAACTTCATACTTAAGTATACTTGCCTATGTTGCTTCTATGGTATTCCGCAAAACATTAATTACCTAGAAACAACGCATTTTATGTTAACTCAACTAAGAAAGTGAATGCGTCTATGTTTACACTTCTTTCATAAGTTGGGGACGCCCTAGAGAAAAATTCTTCTCTTATATAGCTACTTTACAGCAAATAGCAAGCTTGAGGCGTTTTTCAAGTATACGCTCTTTAGGCACTTGCTCGAGTCATGATAGGGCTTCTAGGGAAGCACTCCATACCTTCACAATTAGCCGTTCGGCGAATAAGCGCTGTGCTTAACCAATTTGATTCTAATCACAAGTTAGCGCAAAGAGTGAAATTTCAACCCTATGAAACTTGACAAACTGTTTTTATTGTAGACAAGGATATTTTAATCAACTAAAAAAGAATTTAACACTCAAGAATATTGATATTAACCCACAAGGGTACAAATTCGCACGGGATGCATGCAAAATATACAATAGCTGGCATCATGACCTGAAGAAACGTTTTTCCAAAAGTACCTAACTCTAGCTGAGAGTGGAAACTATAAGTAAGCAGTTAGAAACCATGCCTCTTTAACCGTTCCGGTTATATGAAGCGCATTTGAACTTGATAATAGTTTTGCTGAACATATTCACCAGTGGTGGTGTTGAGCATCACATATAATTAAATATACCAATTAAAAAAGTTACCAACGATATTATCAATATATTCCACATTTATATGAGCGAATATATTGTTATTGTTAATACTTTTAACATAAACATTTAGCCGTTTGATTTTTCTATGGCAAAAACGTACTCAAATATGAGAAACCCGAAAAATGGGAACGCTTTCAATCCGGTATGTCTGTGTTCTTGAGGCAGGGGAGGAAAAATCAGTTCTTTCCCCTTGTACCCATAGCTCAAGAATTGTTCTTTGAACTGCTTACCTCAAAAAAGTTGTCCTTCTTTAAGCGCTCGTCTTAGCTAAGTGCTTACTTTACTGTACCTGAACTCCGGCTCATTCTTCGATCTTATATATCTAGATCTAGAAGATTGAGTTTCGAGCCGTAGGTTTCTATAAACTCACGACGTGGAGCAACGCGATCGCCCATCAAAATCGTGAAAATGCGATCTGCTTCGGCTGCATCCTCAATTTCCACTTGTTTGAGGGTACGACTTTCTGGGTTCATGGTGGTTTCCCAAAGTTGTGCTGGCATCATTTCCCCCAAACCTTTAAATCTTTGGACAGTGTAATTAGCATTGTCAGGAAACTCATTGCGGACGAGGTTTTGTAGTTCGCGTTCGCTGTAGCAATAGTAGTGATTGCGTCCTCGCTCTACTTTAAATAATGGCGGACAAGCAATGTAAATGTACCCCTGCTCAATCAGCGCTCGCTGATAGCGATAGAAGAAAGTTAGTAACAAGGTTCTGATGTGCGCTCCATCAACGTCAGCATCGGTCATAATGACTATCCGGTGATACCGCAGTTGAGAGGCGTCGAATTCTTCACCCTTAACACCCAAACCCAGAGCAGTGATTAAGGCCTGGATTTCAGTGTTCTTGTAAATTTTGGCATCATCCGTCTTCTCAATGTTAATAATTTTCCCACGTAAGGGGAGGATGGCTTGGAATTTGCGATCTCGTCCTTGCTTGGCACTGTTATGGACAAATACGCCACTTGCCAAAGCAAAGTTATGGGTATGGGGAACTTCGATGTCGTAAACGTCTACCTCTTCTTCAAGATGTTCGATCTTAACAATGCGGTGGTTGTAATTTGCAACGGCTTCAACAAAGAGGCAGGGGGAAGGGGGCAGGGAGCAGGGGGAAATGACTCCTGACTCCTGCTGTGAAGCGGAGCGGAACATGGGTTTTTTTCCTCCACTTCTATTAAGTGGTTTTCGTTCAAATGGGGTGGAATCCCCATCCGAACTATCCCCCTTGCTCCCTGCCCCCTGCTCCCAAGCCTCTTTTTCAATCACGTCTTGGCGATGCAATGTTTGTTCGATATGAGCGCGGTGTAGTGCGAGATGCTCTTTAGCCGATAAACGTCTTAAGTTAGTAGGATTGTTGTTGAGCTTGTTGAAATCAATATGATGGCAGTGATCGCCATCTGCAAGTTGATAAACACTGTGGTATCGATTATACCAATCTGCTAAGAGGTGAGTAAACAGCCAGGAATCAGAACGTGGGTTCCAAGCCATCTCGTAACCATCAATGGTAATTCCTGATTCACTGGTGTCAGACAGTTTCCGATACAACGGCATGAGAGAATCATTCGGTGTTAATAATGCCGCTTGTTTGTAACTACCATCACGTAACATGAAACGGTGATCGGGTGTGCAGACAATAGTTTCCCCATTATCGAGAGTCACTTTAATAACTTCAGCATTTGCCTTAGTCATTCGGGGATTGATAATGCGTTCTATACCGATTGTGCCAAGAGAGGGGATGGTATAGCAAAAATGCTCTTTACCCATCGCTTGCTCAGCGACAATTTCTTTGAAACTGAGCGATCGCCCATCAGCCAGTGCGACAAGTGTATCTCCATCAAAACACCCACCTGCTGAATCTCCTTCTACAAGATAAATTTCTGACTCTTTAGGATCTCGAGTACTGCAATCTGCCAATTTTCCGGGTAAGGGCGAAGATTCTAATACTGATTTACGCCGCACGATTTCTCTAGCATGACGGGCGGCTTCTGCAGCTTTGAAAGCTTGGATAGCTTTATCTAAAATGGAATCAGCGATACCAGGGCGAAATTCTAGGTACTCGTTAAGAGCTTCTCCTACCAGAGAATCCACAATCCCCCGTACTTCTGTGTTCCCGAGTTTGGTTTTGGTTTGCCCTTCAAATTCTGGATCTGGAACTTTGACGGAAATAACACCAGTCAAACCTTCACGAACGTGTTCGCCACTGAGGTTGGGCTCATTTTCTTTAAGTTTGTTGCGCTTGCGAGCCGTTGCATTTAAGGTGCGAGTGAGAACCGCCTTCAAACCCTCCAAGTGCGTACCACCATCAACAGTACGAATATTATTGGCAAAACCCAACACATTATCTGTGTAAGCATCAACACACCACTGTAATGCCACTTCCACTTGTACGTGATTGCGTTCTCCGGTTACAAAGACAATTTCCTCATGCAGTGGCTGTTTGTCGCTGTTCATGTAGGCTATGTATTCTCTTATCCCACCTCTGTACTCGTAGGTTTCTACCTTGGGTGTACCACTTTTGAGGAGTTCCAAGCGGTCATCGGTAAATGTAATTTTGACGCCGGCATTCAAATATGCTAACTCCCGCAGACGACTTGCTAGAGTGGTATAATCAAACTCTGTGTTGGTCGTAAAGATTTCGGGGTCTGGCTTGAAGGTGACAGAAGTACCTGTACGGTCTTCTTTAATTGGCTCAATTTGCAGTTCTGTTACGGGAATACCCCGTTCATAGCGCTGAGTATGAACCTTTTTATCTCGCCAAACGGTAACATCTATCCTCTCAGATAAAGCGTTGACTACAGAAATACCAACACCGTGCAAACCTCCAGAAACTTTGTAGCCACCGTTGCCAAATTTTCCGCCGGCGTGCAATACGGTTAACACTGTTTCTAATGCTGATTTTCCTGTGTGGGGGTGAATATCAGTAGGAATACCCCGACCATCGTCTGTCACTGTTACAGAACCATCAGCATTGAGTTCCACCTCCACATGAGTGCAGTAACCCGCCAAAGCCTCATCCACGGAGTTGTCCACCACTTCGTATACTAAATGGTGAAGTCCTCGCGGACCGGTAGTACCAATGTACATCCCCGGTCGCTTGCGGACGGGTTCCAGACCTTCCAGAACTTGAATCTGAGCGGCACTGTAACTACTCGTCATGAATCATCTCCTATTTCTTGGTTTGAAGTCGCTAAAAAGGCGTAGAGTACGAAAACACTCCAAAATTCTAACACAAAAGCCTTACAGGCGACTTTAGAGGACTCTGAAGAGAAATTTATTTGGGGGATATACCCTTGTTCATAGTTAGTTGTTAGTGGTTCTTAGTGCTTTTTGACAAATAACAACTAACCACTAACAACTAACAACCAACTACTAACAAATGACTAAATTAATTGTGATTTGTGGCGCAACGGCGACAGGTAAGTCGGGATTAGCTTTGGCTTTAGCGGCACGATTGGGTTGTATTATCATTAGTGCGGATTCACGACAGGTGTACCGTAATTTTGATATTGGCACGGCTAAACCAACAGCAGATGAGCAGAAGTTAGTACCGCACTATCTCATTAATATCTGCAACCCAACTGATACAATGACAGTGGCAGACTACCAACAGCAGGCTCAAACATTAATTTCTTCTCTTAGCTCCCCTGATTATCCTGCTCCTCCCCTCTTCGTTGGTGGTACTGGTTTATATATACGCTCTGTGACACGGGGGATGAAGATTCCGAGAGTCGCACCACAGCAGGAATTGCGATCGCAGTTAGAATCTCTCGGGCAATACCAACTTTACACCATGCTGCAGCAAGTCGATCCGATTGCCTCACAAAAGATTCATCCCCACGATCTAGTGCGAACTTTAAGAGCATTGGAAGTATTTTATGTTACAGGTTCTCCTCTTTCCGATCAACAAGGCGAAAACCCTCCAAACTATCCCATCCTACAAATAGGTTTAGATTGCGACTCTGCTCACCTTACCCACCGCATTGCCCGACGAACAGAGAAAATGATTGCAGATGGCTTAGTGACAGAAGTGGAATATCTTTGCCAGAAATATGGCAGCGACTTACCTTTACTAAAGACTTTAGGGTATCAAGAAATCAAGCAATATTTAGCAGGAGAAAATTCTTTAGATAAAGCTCAAGAATTAACAGTTTTGCACACGCGGCAATTTGCCAAGCGACAACGCACTTGGTTCAAAGCATATCCGGAAATTGAGTGGTTTGATGCTGAGAGTTCTGAGTTGGTAGAAAAAGTGTGGCAACGAGTGCAGGAGTTTATCATTTAATAGCTGAATGTTACTCAGAAAGATAAATTTATAACCAGAGTCTTCTTATTTAAATATCCTGTTTGCAAAATGAAATATAGAATAAAAATCATATTATTTACTTCTCTTTTCCTTAATATTCTGTTTTTTGCCTTGATAACTTTCTTTGTTCAAAGAAAAGGAGGTTTATCATATTTAACAGCTAAAATTTTTCATAAAGTTAATTTTGATAATTCAGGCAAAACTGTTTACCATCCTGCATATCTCAATAAAAAAAGCCAGTTTGAGACACTTCCTAAATCAGACTTAGGAATTATTTTTTTAGGTGATAGCTTAACTGATGAAGGCGAATGGACAGAGTTGTTGGGAACAAAGATCCAAAAACGTGGTATTGGCGGTGATACAACAGATAGAATGTTAAATCGTCTAAACGAAATAATAGAATCCAAGCCAAAAAAAATTTTCTTGATGGTTGGTATTAATGACTTGATAAATGAGGGGAGAACTGTAGAAAAAACTTCGGAATACTACAAAATGATTATTGCGGTTTTTCGCAATAAAATACCAAATACAGAAGTCTTTATTCAAAGCGTTTTACCTATAAACAATCAAGTGACTCGTTATTGGCAAAACATTAACAAAGTAGTAGAATTGAATTCACAATTAATAGATTTGGCTAAAGATTTTGGATATCAATACATAGATGTGTATTCTCATTTATCAGACTCTCAAAATCAATTAGATCCTCAATATACATTTGATGGAGTTCATTTAAATGGTCAAGGATACTTAGTTTGAAAAGAAGCCATTCAAAAATATGTCGTCTAGCGCTTCCGTCTTAGCTCCCCGACTTCGCAGAAGTTGTTGGGATCTCGTTTTTCACGAATGATTGATGACTGCTATGTGTAAGCATTGCTTTAAGTAGCCATAATAAATTGTGTACACGTTACGTCGGCGCAACTCAGCAATCGTGAGTTCGTAATTGGGGTAAGCGCGTAAACGTGTTCATAGTCTGCTCCTGTAAAGAACTGTAAAGAATGCCAACTAAAAGGCGTTGTTGTTTTTCCGAGCCAAAATTATCCACAGGCGCATCATCTTCAGTAACTAGCTTCTTGGCATCTGGTACATAGTAATCGTCATCAGCGAGCAAAACTTGCTTAACCATAAGTTTGTCCACCACTTGAGAGCATTATTTTTAGGTTAGTTCCAATACGGTTCGGATAAGCAGGGGGGGCAGGGGG
>CALMVQ010000161.1 GCA_937873135.1 uncultured Scytonema sp.
CCGCTGCGGAGTTCGTCAAAAGTCACTCATTCAAAAGTCAAAAGTATTATGGAATAGGCTTTTTATGGATTTGAAATGGTTGCCTTCTTTCCGCCGCTTTGTACTAGTACCGCTCCCTTGAAAGTCACTCATTCAAAAGTGTTATAAATCAAGGCTTCTGGCTGTTTGAAATGGTGAACCAGCGCGAATGACGGCTTAGCCCTCGCTAGGCGACTGGTGGAACGCGCAGCGAAGCGCGAAGCGGTAGCGAGTCTTCTCCCAAGGGGAGATGCAATCATGCGAACGAGCGTCAGCAATCTTCGACGTTAGCCAAGCGGTAGCGAGGCACGAGCGTCAGGAGCGTCAGCGTTAGCGTTAGCGTAGCGTTAGCGACGAAGGAGCGTCGGAACGAGCGTCAGGGTTGCTTTATTTACGCGCCCGCTGTACTAGTAATTGGAGCGGGTAAATAAAGTTACTATTCGCGCTTTGCTGATTGCTTCCTATTCAAGCAGTTTTCATTTTTAATTTCAAGGTAGCGGTCATAGCAACTTACGTTATTAAGTAAGTCGGCATTAATAAATGAAAGTTTATAGTAAGCGCTTTAGTGCTGAAGCGCTTACTAAGAGCTAATTTTATTACCTTTACTTTTCTTTACATAATTGGAGTTTTTATCGCCAACTTACTTAGCTATTAGCGAGCAATTAAATTAAATGCATAAACACCATTTTCAATAAATCTGTACGACTGAAAGGCTTCGTCAGATATCCTGAACACCCTACCAATTTGGCTTTTACTTTATCAACAATCCCTTTATTGCCTGTGACCATTAGAATAGGAGTATTTTTAAAGAGAGAATTATTTCTAATAATCCGGCATAACTCATAACCATCAATTCCTTCCATATTTAGATCTAGTAAAATTAAATCTGGTTTATGGCGAATAATCGACATAACTGCTTTTACTGAATCGCTGATAGTAACTACAGAAAAATTTTCATCTTCTAAAAAACGTCTGATTTCCTTAAGAAATATAGGACTATCATCTACAGAAAGAATTTTATATATTTTTTGCTCATTTGCAATAGCCGTAGGTACTTTTCGAGAATCTAAGTCTATCTGAGCTTCTTTTGTTAATTCATGATTGTTATCCTTTTGAATAAGGGAAGGTATCTGTATTTTTTGGGAAGCCGCTATATCTTTTACATCAAGCTCCGCACGATTTTTGATGCTGGTTTTTCTAGGAGCGTTTTCTCCTATATCATTACCTATTTTTTTGATCTGATTAGCCTTCAACGATAATTCTTCAAAAGTCTTTGGTAATTTATCAAAAGGTGGATCTGGTTCGTGTAATAAAATTGAGCCATTTAAAATATAAGGGTATAGGTTGCGAGCAAGTTCCACTTCATCTTGATTGATGATGACTGCAAGATGACGTAGGCTGAAACCCTTCATCCAGTAAGTTAAATGGTGCTGAATTTCTGGTAATTTATCTTGCTGCTTTGTTGCAGGTGTCCATAAATAGGGACGCTGATAGGGAGAAGAAATCTTCGCACCTAAAGATTGCCAACCTTGCAATCGCTCCTGACATCGCTCCACTATTTTTTCGACATCTAGCTTGCAAATTATTGGTAATTTTGGTGAGATGTTCCCTAATTTATATGTTCCTTGTTTGATTAACAGAAACGATTCGATAACTTCTTTAACCAATTCTTGAATCAGCACTGCTGCTTGTGTAGATTGCAGATAGCGTTGACTTATTAACCAGCAAATGGCTTGGTATTCTGTTGGTAATTGCTGAGGAGAGTTCTCATTTAAATTTGCTTGATGTTCAACTAACTGACTTTGTGATTCAGTTTCAAACATCAAACGTAATTGGACACGCGCTTCACTGCTTAAAGTCGGAACTTGATGACTGAGGCGGCGCAAATGGCGTTCGAGGCGATCAAACGGTTCGACTGAATGGGTTGCATAAGTAATTTTTCCTTGCTCTAGATAAATCACCCAGGAAACTGAGTTGTTCAAAGCTTGTAAAGAAGTACTTTCAGAACAATTCGATAATTGTCTTAACAGATTTAAGGGACGCAGTTTTGTAAACGTGGCAAAATGACTCATAAATTCTGAAATAGATTCCGGGAGATAAGAGGAATTCTTTGTTAATTGAAGTATTAATCTTAAAAGCTTTTTGAAAATAAATTTTCGGATATATTATAAGCCAAAAATATTCTATTGTATTCTATTTGCTATATTTTTTGCAAGGGGAGAAAATTTGTTTTCAACCTCAGTCAAATGCTATATATTCTTACATCCTTCTCTTGATATACTACAGTTAAGGTGCTAAGATTTCTGACGAAGTAAATTCTACTTAAATAATTTCATCTAAAATCTAGCTGATCTACACAAAATCTTTAAAATTCTGTGTTAGCGAAGGTACGCATTTATTGTATTCTATATGTATTACTTATTCATGTTTCAAAATGTACTATAAAACGTAATTAAATCCCTCAGTACCATCATTCTTGCTAGATTACGGTTTTAGAAAATTTTTTATGAATTTGTAGGGAATTTAGCAGCAGCAATCTATTGAGGAAATAGTAAACTGTTTATAATCGCGCCACCATACATTTAGTGTCCTGGAGTCTATCAACCATATACTCTGAGGAAAAAGAAAAAATAATTTGGAGTTGAACATAACACGTTAGTCATGCATGATACATTAAAACTTGATGAAGTAGTTGAATTCGCTGAAAATCCCGAGCCGCGTTGTCCTTGCGTGCTGTTACTCGATACTTCTGGATCGATGCAAGGAGTAGCTATCGATGCTTTAAATGAGGGACTAGTAAGTTTCAGGGATGAATTAACTAAAAATTCTCTGGCCGCTAGGAGAGTTGAGGTAGCAATAATTACTTTTGACAGTCACATAAATGTAGTACAGGACTTTGTGACTGCCGACCAATTCAGTCCGCCGATGTTGACAGCACAAGGGCTGACGACTATGGGCGCAGGAATTCATAAAGCTCTAGATTTGATTCAAGACCGTAAAACTCAGTATCGCAATAATGGCATTGCTTATTATCGCCCTTGGGTATTTATGATTACCGATGGAGAACCGCAAGGCGAATTTGAAGATGTTGTAGAACAGGCATCACGGCGGTTACAAGTCGATGAAACAAATAAACGGGTGGCATTTTTTACTGTAGGAGTAGAAAATGCAAATATGACGCGTTTAAGTCAAATAGCTGTGCGTACTCCCTTGAGACTTCAGGGACTTAACTTTGTGGAAATGTTTGTTTGGCTGTCAGCGAGTATGTCAGCCGTGTCTCACTCAAAAGTAGAAGAACAGGTTGCACTACCGCCAATCGGCTGGGGGTCTGTTTAATAAAGAAAGAGCGTCACAGGTCATGCTTACACAGCTGTTGGAGGACAATTGACAATCAATGAAAACGTCAAAACAAGTTATGCAATGGAGGGTAGTAGCTGCATCAGTTTGTGGCACAAGTCATGTCAAAAATCAGCAGTTGTGTCAAGATGCCCATCATTGGCAAACATTATCTGATAATGTTTTGGTAGTGGCGGCTGCAGATGGTGCTGGTTCGGCAAGTATGGGAAAAATTGGGGCAATGGTTGCTGTGGAAACAGCAATAGAAAATATATCGAGTAAAGAAGTTACCCAACGAATTCTTGCTGATGATAGTGTTGTACAACTACTGTTGACGGAAGCAATGCTAGCCGCTAAAACAGCGGTGGAGGAAGAAGCTGTTGCATGTGATACACAACCGTCGGATTTAGCAAGTACTTTAATTATTATGATCGCCACACCTGAAATGGTGGCGGTGGGTCAAATAGGTGATGGCGTGGCAGTGGCAAACGATGACATGGGAAACTTAATTGCACTTACCACGCCAGACAATGGTGAATATATCAATGAAACTTGTTTTTTGACCTCTCCAGGATCTATAGATACAGCGCAGTTAAAATTATGGCGTCAAGCTATAGTAAATATTGGTGTTCTCACTGATGGACTGCAAATGCTTGCTATGAATATGGCAGTGGGTGTACCTCATAAACCTTTCTTTTTGCCACTGTTTGACTTCGCATCCAATGTAGAAGACAAGATTGTAGCAAAAGAGCAGTTGGTAAAGTTTTTGCGATCTGATCGGATCGCGCAACGTACAGACGATGATTTGACGTTAGTTATAGCCACATTAGGCAAATAATTAATAAAAATCTTGACAAGGATGGTAATTCGCAAATCACCCGGTAATTAAAATTCTATCATGCAGGTACTACGTAGTCTTCCCAACCAAAAAATTTCTAGTGTCAATCTTAGCGTAAGTTTGGGTCGTGGCGGTGAGGCATGTGTCTATACAGTGCCAACAGATACAGATTTGGTGGCAAAGATTTATCACAAGCCAAACGACGACCAAGCTCGCAAGCTAGAAGTCATGCTAGCTCATCCACCAGAAAACCCAACAGCCTCTTTGGGACATATCTCGATCGCTTGGCCAGTAGAACTGTTAAAGGCAGCAGATGGAAGCGATCGCACTATCGGCTTTTTAATGCCGCGCATTCGGGGAATGCGTCCGATCATTGATTTTTATAACCCCAGAACTCGCCGCCAACACTGTCCTTTATTTAGCTATAAATATTTACTACGTACTGCCCGCAATCTGGCTGCCGCGTTTGCGGCTTTACATAACAGTGGGTATTGCGTTGGCGATGTCAATGAGTCGAATATTCTTGTCAGCGACACAGCATTGGTGACAGTGGTAGACACTGACTCGTTTCAAGTACGTGATCCAGACAATAATGTTGTTTATCGCTGCCCGGTTGGTAAACCAGAGTTCACTCCACCAGAACTCCAAAATAAAACTTTTTCTCAGTGTGATCGGGCGAGCGCTCATGACTTGTTTGGGTTAGCGGTGCTGATCTTCCAATTGTTAATGGAAGGAACACACCCCTACTCTGGTATCTATCAAGGCGTAGGTGAACCACCACCTTATGAAGCACGCATTGCTTCAGGTCATTTTACTTACAGTCAAAAGCGGCGTGTCCCTTACGTTTCCACCCCCATAGCACCAGCTTGGGAAATTATCCATCCGGGTTTACGGGAACTGTTTTTGCGCTGTTTTGAAGAGGGTCATAATAACCCTCTACTTCGTCCTAGTGCTCAAACATGGCTATTAGTGCTGGGTGAAGCCGAACATTCACTTGTCACCTGTAGTAAGAACCCCCAGCATTACTATAACAATCACCTGCACAGCTGCCCTTGGTGTGAACGTACTGTGCGCTTGGGCGGACGCGATCCCTTTCCATCACCTCAAGCAGTCGCCGCTCGTGAACATTTACAAATCCACTCCAAACAACTGAAAAGGCGTAAAGCTCCAACAACACAGTTACAACCGCTCAGTCAAGTTGCCCAAGTAAATCATTGGCTGCCAGTCACTCCTCAAAAAGCATCGTATTATAAACTTCCAAGGAAAAAATCTAAGTTTCTATTTGTTGTAATCTGTCTGCTTGGCTTTGGACTATTGGGGTATTTGGACATTTTGATCAAATTTACAAGCCCTGTTGTTTTCCAAAATGCTTACACTCAACAAAGGTTGATTCCTCAAAATCAAGACAATATTGCTTCTAAAACTTTTGCTGACTACTATAAGCAAGGTCATGCTTCTTACAAAGTGCGGGACTACGAGCAAGCAATTGAAAAATTTACTCAAGCCATACAACAAAATCCCACATACGCGAAAGCTTACATCAACCGTGGTAATTCTCACTATAACCTGAAAGAGTATGAAGCGGCAATCTCAGACTACAACCATGCTCTACAGATTAATCCGGGAGAGGTTAAAGCCTTTGTCAACCGGGGCAATGTTCGCTCTATACTCGCCGAATACAGTAGCGATCCAGATAGAGAGTACAATCAAGCAATTGGAGACTTTAATAACGCTTTGCGCCTTAATCCTAAGGAAGCAGAAGCTTATGTAAGACGAGGTATTGTCCGTGCCCAACTCGCTAAATATAGTGGGGATTCTCAGCAAGACTATAAAAAAGCTATTAATGATTTTAATCAAGCTTTAAATTTTGACAGTTCTAAAGCAGAAGCTTATTTTCAGCGCGGTCTTATTCGTTATCATATTGCTCAATATAGCAGTCAATTTGAAAAAGATTATAAAGAAGCAATTGACGACTTTGACCAAGCCTTACACATTGACTCTCAACTAGCAAAAGTCTATCTGAAACGAGGCATTGTTCGCTATGAACTTGCACAGTACGGTGGCAGTGAATCTAAACAGAATCATGCAAAGGCAGTAGAGGATTTGCAGACTGCAGCTAAAATTTCTCTGGAAAAAGAGGATATGGATAATTATCAACAGTCATTAAGTAACATTTGCGTTGTTTTAGAAAATAAATGCGATAGTTTCTTTCAAAAAACAAACTTGACAGCTCATTAAAGAATCTTGTAGAGATAGCTAATAGCAATTGGCAGATTGCTATTAGCTATCTTTAATAAGTTGTGAAATTTATATATTTATATTCTTAAGTATTTTTATTTCTAATATCTTGAATATTAAACAAGCTTTTCCGTTTTTTTACACAGAAAACAAATTTTTTTACCTTGTCTTCATACTTTATAAAAAAATTACGGTTAGATTAGGGACTGAGAAAATTGAAAGTTGATTTTTTCTTGTGTCTAAATCTAATAGAAATCAGCTATTAGCAATGAGCCGTTATATAACAGTTGAGTGCGTATTTAGCTGAAGACGTAGCACAAGTTAAATCTTCATCTACCAGCAAATTCAAGGAATAGTCCCATGAAAGCAGTGATTTTGGCTGGAGGGCTAGGTACACGCCTTAGTGAAGAAACGAGCGTTAAGCCCAAGCCAATGGTTGAAATTGGTGGTAAACCAATTTTATGGCATATTATGAAGACTTACTCAACCCACGGTGTAAATGACTTCATCATTTGCTGCGGTTACAAAGGCTATGTGATTAAGGAGTATTTTGCCAACTACTTCTTACACATGTCAGACGTTACCTTTGATATGCGGTTTAACCAGATGAACGTGCATTCTGGTTATGCTGAACCTTGGCGTGTTACCCTCGTAAATACGGGTGATAACACAATGACAGGTGGACGCTTAAAGCGCGTGAGAGAGCATGTTGGCAATGAAACTTTTTGCTTCACCTATGGGGATGGTGTTAGCAATGTGAACGTTACAGAGCTACTTAAATTTCATAAAGAACAAAAAACTTTAGCAACGCTGACTGCAGTTCAGCCACCGGGACGCTTTGGAGCGATCGTCTTAGGAGCGGAGCAAACTAAAATCTCCAACTTTCGTGAAAAACCAGAAGGGGATGGAGCTTGGATTAATGGCGGTTATTTTGTACTAGAACCTGAAGTCATTAACTTAATTGACGATGATATGACTGTTTGGGAGCAGACGCCATTAGAAAAGTTAGCAGAAATGGATCAGATGTCGGCTTACAAACACCATGGCTTTTGGCAGCCTATGGATACCTTACGAGATAAAAATTACTTAGAGGATCTGTGGAAGAAGGGCAAAGCTCCTTGGATGGTATGGTGAGCAAGAAAATAAACAGTGATCAAGTAAACCCACGACACAGTCTGTAGGGGCGGGTTTGACAAGATTGTTGGTTTATGATTATAAGTTATGAAATTAAACCCGCCCCTACTGTACGTTTATTGAGGCTAGAGCTGTAATGTATGATTTCGCAATTATCGGTGGGGGAATTGTTGGTCTTTCCACTGCCATGGCTTTAGGTAAACGCTATCCAAATTCCCGAATTTTAGTATTAGAGAAAGAGAGTCAATGGGCATTTCATCAAACTGGTAACAATAGCGGTGTCATTCACAGCGGTATTTACTATAAACCGGGGAGTTTCAAAGCTAAATTTTGTTATGACGGTTGTCAGTCAATGGTGGAGTTTTGCCGAGAACACGGTATAGATTATGACTTATGTGGCAAAGTCATTGTTGCGACATGTAACGAAGAGTTGCCGCGGCTAGAAAATCTTTACACCCGAGGTTTAGAAAACGGTCTCAAAGTTGCTAAAATCAGTCCTGAGGAAGTTAAAGAAGTTGAACCTCACGTCAATTGCGTAAGTGGGATCAAAGTATTTTCTACAGGCATAGTAAATTATAAACAAGTTTGCCTCAAATATGCTGAATTGATTAAAGAACAGGGAGGCGATCTCCGTCTCAACACAAAAGTTGAGAGAATAGTGACCATTGGCAATCACCAGGTACTAGAAACTCCGAAAGGTACCTTTGAAACTCGCTTCGTCGTCAATTGTGCTGGATTGCATAGCGATCGCGTAGCCAGATTGGCTAAAGTCGATCCTCAAGCAAAAATCGTACCTTTTCGGGGAGAATACTACGAACTGACACCGGAAAAACGCTATTTAGTAAAAGGCTTAATTTACCCGGTGCCCAATCCTGATTTCCCCTTCCTAGGTGTTCATTTTACGCGTATGATAGATGGCAGCGTCCATGCAGGGCCGAACGCGGTTCTTAGTTTGAAGCGCGAAGGTTATAAGAAAACAGACTTTGACTTACGTGATTTTACGGAAGTTATGACCTATCCTGGATTCTGGAAACTGGCTGCCAAACACGCCAACGAAGGCTGGGAAGAAATCGTTCGCTCTTTTAGTAAAGCAGCGTTCGTGAAAAGTTTGCAAAAACTCATCCCCGAAGTTCAAGCTCTTGATTTAGTTCCTACTCATGCTGGAGTCCGTGCTCAAGCGTTGATGAATGATGGCAAGTTAGTGGACGACTTTTTGATTGTTCAAAGTCAAAACTCCGTTCATGTTTGCAATGCTCCTTCTCCAGCTGCCACATCTTCAATTGAGATTGGCAAAGCAATAGCTGGACAAATTCCCGAACAGACACACCTGAAAACAGCCACAAATCAATTTCAAACTATTTAGTTATAAAACAGTATTGATAAAGTATGAAAATTCTTGTCACTGGAACCGAAGGCTACCTTGGATCGTTATTACCTCCCCTATTAATCGAACGGGGACATGAAGTGATTGGTGTGGACACTGGCTTTTACAAAGTTGGTTGGTTGTACAACGGTACTGAAGTGACAGCCCAAACCATCAACAAAGATATCCGCAACCTCCAAAAAGAAGATTTGCGGGGTGTGGAAGCCATAGTTCATATGGCTGAACTCTCCAACGATCCCACCGGACAATTAGCCCCTCATATTACATACGAAATCAACCACCAAGGTTCGCTTCGTCTGGCAAAACTGGCAAAAGAAGCAGGTATACGTCGCTTTGTATATATGTCTTCATGTAGTGTATATGGTGTAGCTACTGAGGGAGACGTTACAGAAGAATCACCCGTCAACCCTCAAACCGCTTATGCAGAATGCAAAACATTAGTAGAGAGAGATGTTGCGCCACTCGCTGACGATGATTTTTCTCCCACCTTCATGCGGAATGCGACTGCCTTTGGTGCTTCCCCCAGAATGCGCTTTGATATTGTTTTAAACAACTTGGCAGGTTTGGCATGGACGACGAAAGAAATTAAGATGACTAGTGATGGTACACCTTGGCGTCCATTAGCCCACGCATTAGATATTTGTAAGGCAATTGTTTGCACGCTCGAAGCACCTCGTGATATCATCCACAACCAAATATTTAATGTAGGAGATACCGCAAACAACTATCGAGTCAAAGAAATTGCAGAAATTATTGCGGACGTTTTCCCAGGATGTAAATTGAGTTTTGGCACTCAAGGCGCAGACAATCGCAGCTACCGAGTCTCTTTCGAGAAAATTAACACAGTTCTTCCAGGATTTAAGTGTGATTGGAATGCCCGCAAAGGTGCTGAACAGTTTTTGGATTTGTTCTCTCAAATCGATATGACTGAAGAAACTTTCTTATCCAGAGGCTTCACTCGCTTGAAACAGCTAGAATATCTGATCCGTACCCAGCAGATAGATAAAGACTTCTTCTGGGCTAAGAAGTCATAAGCACAGAGCTATCAGCATTTAGCCCTCCATCACTCCTAAGAATTCGAGTTATCTCAACCTATACCTAAATTCCTTTCTTAGCTGTGAGTGCTAACGGCACGATAGCTCTCTGCTTAATATTCGGACTTCGATAAATTATCAATTCTTTTGAAAAAGTTACCAATTTGTTTGATAAAGACGCAGGAGTTAGTTTATGGGGAATGCACAATGTCGTTTCAGCGGTCAACCACTCAGCTATACTTTTGTTGATTTGGGAATGTCTCCTTTGGCTAACGCTTATCTCACAGCAGAACACCTCAATCAAGCAGAAAAATTTTATCCACTGCACACTTATGTATCTGAAGATACTCTGTTAGTTCAACTAGAACAGTTTGAAACCCCAGATAGGATTTTTAGCGACTATGCTTACTTTTCTTCTTACTCGGAAAGTTGGCTAAAACATGCCAAAACTTACACAGATACAATGGTAGAAAGGTTTGGCTTCAACAACAAGACTGAAGTTATTGAAATAGCAAGTAACGACGGCTACTTACTACAATATTTTGTGGAAAAGGGTATTCCAGTTTTAGGCATAGAACCAGCAGCAAATATAGCTAAAGTCGCTCAAGAAAAAGGCATTCCATCTGTCGTTAAGTTTTTTGGAGTTCAAACTGCTAAAGAATTAGTTGTGCAAGGTAAGCAAGCTGATCTTTTGATAGGCAACAATGTGTTAGCTCACGTGCCAGAACTCAATGATTTCATTGCCGGGATGAAAATCATCCTGAAGCCGAGTGGCATCTTGACAATGGAGTTTCCTCACATCTTGCATCTGATTGAGCAAAATCAGTTCGACACCATTTATCACGAGCATTTCTCTTATTTTTCATTTCTGACTGTGGAAAAGATTTTTGCAGCACACAATTTAACACTTTTTGATGTAGAAGAATTAACAACTCATGGTGGTTCTCTGAGGATTTATGCCAAACACGACGACGCTGAAAATCCCAGTATTAGTGAACGCGTCAGTAAATTGAAAGCAAAAGAAATTGCTGCCGGACTGCATTTGATAGAAACTTACGTGACTTTTGGAGAAAAAGTTAAAGAAACAAAGCGTCAGCTTTTAAGTTTTCTACTAGCTGCGAAAGCAGAGGGAAAAGCGATCGCGGGTTATGGTGCTCCAGCTAAAGGCAACACCCTGCTCAATTATTGTGGGATTGGGAGAGATTTTATCGATTATACGGTAGATATCAATCCTCACAAGCAAGGTTTGTTTTTACCTGGAACTCATATTCCTATCTTTTCTCCAGATAAAATTCGTGAAACTCAGCCAGATTATATCCTAATTTTGCCTTGGAATCTCAAGGAGGAAATTATGAAACAAATGGCATTCATTGGCGAGTGGGATGGACAGTTTGTTGTTCCAATTCCCAAAGTTCAAGTTTATTCATCACCCATGCGTGAACTAACGTTACAAGCACTATAGTTTATAACTAAGAAGCAGCGGAAAGATTTAATTCCGTTGCTCATTGGTTTTCATTTATGCACTTTAAAAATTATGAAGAAATTACTTACCATTGCTATCCCTACATTCAATCGCGCAGAGTTACTGGATAAACAGTTAGCTTGGCTTGCTCAAGCTATCAAAGGTTATGAATCAGACTGCGAAATCTTAGTTTCTGATAATTGTTCGACAGATCATACTCAGGATATTGTTAAAAAATGGCAAGCAATTCTCGACACATTTACGTTTAAATATAATAGAAATCGTGAGAATGTAGGTGTCTTAAAAAACATCGCTGGTTGTTTAAAAGCTGCAACCACTAAATATGTTTGGACAATTGGTGATGATGATCCGATTCAAGAAGGAGCCGTCAGTTATGTTTTAGCTAAAATTAAAGAAAATGGTAATATATCATTATTATTTCTTAATTTTTCTGGACGGAATAAAATTACTGGTGAACCAGTTCATCCACCAAAAATCTTAGAAAATCGCTGGTTTGATGCTGATATTGAAGATGGAAAAGGTGATGGCAAAGCAATATTTGAACACTGTTACGAAAAAAGTGTTGGTGCTGTTATCTTTCTCACTGCTACGGTATACCGGACAGATTTAGTGCAACGCGGTTTGCAAATTTGGAAAGAGGCAGAAAATAACTGGATATTCTTAGCCTTCTTGGCGGGATATTGTGCGGCTAATGGCAGTGTCATTGTCACTAAAGATGTCTATATGGAATGTATTGTAGGCGTAAGTTATTGGCAAAAAGAGCAAAAATCAGCACTGTTGATGCAATACAAGCACATACCTGAAGTTCTCATCAAATTGGAGGAAAACGGATATTCGCCGAAATTTTGCCGACAAATGATTGTGAAAAACCTACAAGAAGTGAATTTGAAAGTCTTTTTAGGGGCACTGAGAAGATGGCCTTTGTTCACCCTTAAGACAGTCATTCCTTTTGTGGCTTTAATAGGTGTTTCCTCTCTTCGACTGAGGAGTATGAAGTTTCAAATAGCTGAATCAACGCATCCAACCACTCAAGAAGTGTAAATCGGTACACTTTTTTAAACCAATCTTGAATTCTGGAGGATAGTCATGTCATTACTAAACACTATTAAAAAGAAAATATTTGAACTTCGCTCAGAGTTAAGCTACAAAGTTGCTCTTTGGCAGCATGCTCCAAAGTTACCTGCATTGGAAGCGCGCGATCGCGATCTTCTCAATCATCTCCAAAAAGAAGGCGCTTACGTGACTTCCTTGGAAGAGTTGGGATTAAACTCAAGTGTAAATCTTCTGAAAGCTGCTTCCAGTCAGTTGTCTAATATGGCAACACCAAACAACAGCAAGACTTGCCAAAAACTTCCACAAATTTACACAGTTACAGACTTACCAGAATTTTCTGCATGGGCAAACGAAAAAAGACTGCTGAACATTATTGAAAATTACATCGGTCTTCCCGTTGCTTTTCACGGCGTACATTTACGCAAAGACTTTGCCAATGAAAATCAGTTTGGTACACTGCTTTGGCATAAAGATTCAGAAGACCGTCGGATTATCAAAATTTTTCTCTACTTGAATGATGTAGAAGAACAGCAAGGACCTTTTGAATACGTTCCAAAATCTTTCACCTCCAAATTTAGCCTGAATTTTTATCGAATTTACTACAAGCTTTGGCAATCAGGTTATTTAGGTATTGATGACCAAACTCTAAATAAAATCATCCCAAAATCAGCTTGGAAGTCTTGTCCTGGAAAAGCAGGTACAGTCATTTTTGTAGACACGAAAGAAGTTTTGCATCATGGAACTCTACGAACAGAGGAACGAGAGGCGCTCTTTTTTGTTTATACAGCCAATCCCCCCAAGGCACCAGAACTTTGCACCCAGTACTGGGATGATACATTTGCTAGACCAAAGCAAATGTACTCAACAACTGTGGATGTATAAAGTGACCAAAAAGTAGGTAGTAATGGACCGGAATTCATCGGTTTCCCGGCCTAACACCTATCATGCTCCTTTGCCTGTGATCGGACTGTATAGGCGTACTGGCTCCCCTACCTTCACACATCGCCTGCCTATTTAAAATAAGGAGATAAGACTGTCAAAACAAGTCCCGAGCCTTTGCTCCCACTACCAAGTTACCCGTGTACAAAAAGAACTTTAACTTGAGGTCCTCATGATTTTTACTGAAACTGAACTCAAAGACGCATACATTATTGACTTAGAAGAAAAGCATGACCACCGTGGTTTTTTTGCCCGTAGTTTCTGCGCCCAAGAATTTGAGGAACATGGTTTAAAGCCAGTCGTTGCCCAATGCAACGTCTCTTTCAACTATAAAAAAGGGACTTTGCGCGGAATGCACTATCAAATTCCTCCAGCAGCAGAAACGAAATTAGTTCGCTGTATTAAAGGGGCTATATATGACGTAATTATTGATATGCGTCCTGAGTCTCCTACCTTCTTGTCTCACATCGGCGTGGAACTTACCGCAGAAAACCGTCGTGCCTTGTATATTCCGGAAATGTTTGCCCACGGATATCTAGCACTCAGTGACAATACTGAGATTATGTATCAAGTAGGCGAATTCTACACCCCTGGTTACGAGCGTGGTCTGCGCTATAACGACACCTTTTTCAATATTGCATGGCCCTTGGAGGTGACCGAAATATCTGAGAAAGACCTAAATTGGCCTTTGATGAGAATGATGACGGTCGGAGGTACATATCCTCGGTAAACTATTGGTAATAAAAAATTAAAGCAATATTTTATTACCCCAGGAGGGTGCAAATGATTGGTAACGTTCTATCTGGTGTCAGCAACTTTATCTCTGTATTATCCAACAGGGTAAAAGATCGCATCTACTACCTCAGTAAGTTAAAGGTGGTTTCCCTGGAAACTCAACAGCCTTTACAGGGGAATATGCTCCTTTCTTACCGTATTGAGCCCTTCTTGTTAAAGCCTGGTGAGCCTGTTCCTAACGATCAAAGTTGGAATTGGGAATGCTTGCTCATCGCGCAAACCTTTTTAGATTTGGGATATAACGTTGATGTTATACAGTTCCACAATGACAAATTCGTTCCTCAAAAGAATTACGATTTTTTCATTGACATCCGCGATCGATTAGAAGCACTTTCACCATTGCTCAATGAAGATTGTGTAAAAATTCTCCATGTTGATATCGCTCATATGATGTTCCGCAATGTTGCTGAATGTCGCCGACTTCTAGAACTACAACAGCGCAAAGGCGTTACTTTACGTCCGCAACGTTATGAAGTTCCTAATTTGGGCATTGAGTATGCTGATTGTGCTACGGTTCTGGGGAATGATTTTACCATTGGTACTTTCCAGTACGCTAACAAACCAATGTATCCCATCCCAATTTCTTCATCATATACCTATCCTTGGCATGATGATAAAGACTTTGAAGTTGTCAGAAAGCGATTCATCTGGCTAGGGAGCGGTGCACTAGTTCTGAAAGGATTAGATTTAGTACTAGATGCTTTTGCTCAAATGCCAGAATACCATTTAACAGTCTGCGGACCTATCAGTAGTAACAAACCATTTGAGGAAGTTTTCTATAAAGAACTGTATCAAACACCCAATATTCATACCTATGGGTGGATCGATCTGAGCAGCCCTGACTTTATGGAAATCGCCAAAAACTCTTTGGGACTTGTTTATCCTTCCGCTTGTGAGGGACAGGCAGGGGCAGTCATAACCTGCTTGCAAGCCGGATTGATTCCGATTATCAGTTATGAATCTGGCGCAAATGTTCACGATTTTGGCGCAATTTTAAAGAATAGTTCCATCGAAGAAATTAAGGCAACAGTTAAAGGGATTTCCAGTCTACCTGTAGAAGAACTCAAAATGATGGCTCATAAAGCATGGGAATATGCAAGAGCTAATCATACAAAAGAAAAATTTGCAGAAGCTTACAGAAATGCAGTGATGCAAATTATACAAAAATACGGAAAGAAAAAACAGGCGGATAACTTGGGAGCTAGCCAAAAAGAACTCTCGCATCGGTTAGCATCGATGTAAAGAAAAAGACATATACCCAGGAAAGGAATTTAGTTCAATGATTATTGTTGATCGTGCTTTACAAGCTCGTGCTGAAGCGGGAAATCCTATCAAAGTGGGAATGATTGGTGCTGGCTTTATGGGTCGGGGAATTGCCAATCAAATTATTAACTCAGTTCCCGGTATGGAATTAGTTGCTATCTCTAACCGTAATCTTGATCCAGCTAAGCTTGCTTATTCAGAAGCGGGAATCGGTAACTGTGAAGTTGTCTCCACAGTTACCGATTTAGAAGATGCGATCGCACAGAATCGCAAAGCAGTTACCGAGGATGCTTTGTTACTGTGCCGCGCTGATGGAATCGATGCACTCATTGAAGTGACAGGCGCGGTAGAGTTTGGCGCTCATTTGGTGATGTCCGCTATCGCCAATCGCAAGCACGTCATTATGATGAATGCTGAACTCGACGGTACTATTGGTCCTATACTCAAGGTATACGCTGAAAAAGCAGGTGTCATTTTGACCGCCTGCGATGGGGATCAGCCAGGGGTGCAAATGAATCTTTACCGATTTGTGAAAAGTATTGGTTTAACTCCCCTAATCTGTGGTAATATCAAAGGCTTACAAGACCCATATCGCAATCCCACTACTCAGGAAGCATTTGCCAAAAGATGGGGTCAGAAACCTCATATGGTGACAAGTTTTGCCGATGGCTCGAAAATTTCCTTCGAGCAGGCGATAGTTGCCAACGCTACAGGGATGAAAGTTGCTCAGAGGGGAATGCTGGGACATGACTTTAGTGGTCATGTCGATGACATGACCAATATGTATGATGTCGAAAAACTCAAAGAATGGGGCGGCATCGTTGATTATGTTGTTGGTGCAAAACCAGGGCCAGGGGTGTTTGTATTTGCTACTCACGACGATCCCAAGCAGCGTCACTACCTTAACTTGTACAAGTTAGGAGAAGGACCTTTATACAGCTTCTACACTCCTTATCACCTTTGTCACTTCGAGGTGCCAATGTCCGTAGCTCGAGTCGTGCTGTTCCAAGATTATGTCTTAACCCCTTTGGGTGGTCCTCTCGTTGATGTCGTCACTACTGCTAAAATTGACCTGAAAGCAGGAGAAATCATTGATGCGATCGGCTATTACATGACTTATGGGCAATGTGAAAACTCCAACATTGTGTCAGAGCAAAACTTATTACCAATGGGTTTAGCAGAAGGTTGTCGCTTGAAGCGTGATGTTTCTAAAGACCAAGTCCTCACCTACGATGACGTGGAATTGCCAGAAGGCAGACTCTGCGACAAACTGCGCTCCGAGCAGAATGCTTATTTTTCGATAGAAAAAACTCTTGCGACTGTAGGATAAGGTCTTGATTTAAGCGACAGTAGAGCACGAGCATTTATGATCAGCACGTTGGAGGGATTGCTGTCGGTTGCAAAAACAAAGAGTGTAAATATCGTCACCAACCCCTAGCTGATAGCTAGGGGCTTGAAAGAGGAAGATTCACTGTCTTCTAAATTTAGTTAAATCGGTGTCTAGTGTACGGGTTAACAACCCAAACTGAACGAACTATCGCGTGGTAGCTCGCAGTATGTCACGTCATATCGTTTTCTGCTGTCAGCCTTGAAATAGATTTTCCAGGCGAATGTACAGACAGTTTATATAGCTATCATATTACAAATGTAAAATTATCGTAAAAAGTACTAATATTAATTAGCAAATAAATGTTTATGTTGATGAATGATTTAAGATTGCTATAATTGGAAAAACAACAACCTTATTTGTGAATTACCCAACTTAATCAACAGGCAAGTCATTAACTATGGTTTATGGGTTTATAAAATTTAATTTAAATTTCATTAAGATTTATGAAGATTGCTCTTGTCCATGATTATTTAACTCAAAGAGGAGGGGCAGAACGCGTTTTTGAATTACTTTGTAAGCGCTACCCTGAAGCAGATATCTTCACTTCTTTGTACGATCGCGAACAAACGATTGACTTTGGTGAGCGTGTAGTTAACACGACTTTTCTGCAAAGTATTCCGGGTGCAGCAAAGTATTTTAGGTTGATGGCTCCCTTGTATTTTCCAGCCTTTCGTTCCTTGGATTTGCAAAATTATGACTTGATTATTAGTAGCAGTACCAGCTTTGCCAAAGCAGTGAGAAAAAATCCATCTGCTCGTCACGTTTGCTTTTGTCACAACGTCACCCGCTTCTTATGGGATACAGAAACTTATTTGCGTGAGTATGGAGACTATCGATATTTTGCTCCGTTAATTGAACAAGTATTTCAAGTAATGAGAAAGGTAGACCTAACATACGCACAGGAACCTGACCTTTACATCGCTAACTCTAGCGTTGTTGCTCGACGGATAAAAAGTATTTACGGCAAAAAAGCAATTGTTATTAACTATCCAATTGATACCAAAAAATTCATTTATACAGATCAAAAAGATGATTATTATCTTGCCTCGGCTCGAATGATTAGCTACAAGCGCCTTGATATTATAGTTGAAGCTTTTAATTGGTTGGGTTGGCGATTATTAATCTCAGGAGACGGACCAGAACGAGAGCGTTTAAAGTCCAAAGCATTGGACAATATTGAATTTTTGGGACACGTAACTGATGCCCAACGCACTCAGTTGTTTTCAAAAGCTAAGTCTGTTATAGTTGCAGCTTTAGAAGATTACGGATTAGTTCCTGTAGAGGCAAACGCTAGTGGAACACCAGTCCTTGCTTATGGAGATGGTGGAGTCTTAGATACTCAGATACCTGGTAAAACAGGTGTCTTTTTTAAAAGACAAACACCCGATTCCGTACTAGCTGCACTACTAGAAGCCAGGGAGATCTATTGGGATTACGAAAATATTCGTAATCATGCAATCACCAATTTTTCTGAAGGTGCATTCTTTAGTAAAGTTGAACAAGTTCTTAACTAAACTTGTAGCATACATTAATTATTCATTTGAATTGTTAGCTGAAGGATAGCAAACGTGATGCGAAGCAGTCTAAGTCCCCATGTAAATCCAGTGGTTGAAGCTGAAGAACCGGGTTACGGGCAACTGTTTGCGGTACTAATACGCAGATTTCCTTGGTTTCTATTAGTATTTTTACTTTGTGTTGCGACCGGAGGGTTCATAGGTAAAAAGACGCATCCCACCTATAAAAGCTCCATGCAGTTGCTAGTAGAACCTAATTATCAAGGTAAGAAAGAAGGCTCTGGGACAGAAACTCAGTTTACCGATCCTAATGTTCAAATAGATACTGCAACTCTACTCAATGTGATGCAGAGTTCTCGGATTTTGCAACAAGCAGTTAATAAACTGAAGTCTGAATATCCAGATATGACGGTGGGTAGGCTGAAACAATCTTTGGTGTTGACTCAAATTAAGACTAAAGAAGATGGTGTATCCACTAAAATATTTCAAGTGGATTATACTGATAAAGATCCCATCAAGACACGAAGAGTATTAGACGCAATTCGGCAAGTTTATTTAACTGACAACACCCAACAGCAAAGTGAGCGGATAAAAAAAGGTCTTTTTGTTGTTACCGAGCAGTTAGCAGGCGCAAATGATGATGTTAATAAGGCAGAACAAAACCTACAACGGTTTCGTAGATCGCAGAATGTCATTGATCCAGACTCACAGGTAAGAGATTTAGAACAACAGCTCAATACTATTGTGCAGGAGCGACGTGCAACTCATTCTCAATATGAGGAGGCTGTAGCTCGCTACAAGTCCTTAAGGCAACAACTTCAAAGCGATCCAAAGACGGCTCTGGTTGCAGCTCGTCTAACGCAGTCCAGTCGTTACCAAGGTTTGCTCAACGAAATCCAAAAAACAGAACTGCTTCTAGCACAAGCCCGTTTAACTTTAACTGATGAACACCCTACCGTACAAAAACTGATCGACCAACTTCAAAGACAGAAGCAATTGTTGCAGCAAGAGCAACAGCGGACTTTGGGTGTAGAGGCTTCTGAATTAAACAATCAAGGACAGTCTCTCCTACAACAAGGACAAAAAAGCCAAATTGATCTCACCCTTTCTGCTCAGCTTGTGGACACAGACACAACTCAACGCGCTTTAATAGCTCGCGATCAAGTGCTGGCAAAGAAAGAGCAAGAGTACCGCAACGAACTCAAACGATACCCAGCTTTGTTAGCTGAGTATAGTCGCTTAAAACCACAGGTGGATCAAGGTAATCTGAGGTTGCAGGATTTAAAGAAAAATGAGCAAATATTGCGCCAGGAACTTGCTAAAGGCGGCTATAACTGGCAGATTGAGGAAGAACCTCAACTTGGTACCTATTTAGGTCCCGATATTAAGCAGAACGTGTTGTTGGGTGCGGTTGTTGGATTAATGTTAGGAGGTATTGCTGCCTTTGTGCGAGAAGCATCTGATGATTCAGTTCATACCACGGCTGAGTTGGAGAAGCAGTCTTCTTTACCACTATTGGGAGCGACTCCCAAATTGCCAGTTGGCAAACCTAGAGAACCAATGATCAAGTTGCCTTTTGGTAAGCCAGAAGTGCTTTCTCCTTGGACAATTCAAGTACTGCAATCTCCTCCACGTTGGGAATCGCTGGATCTGATTTATAAAAATATTGAGCTTCTCAATTCTGTTTCTGCGCTGAAATCTTTGATGGTGACTTCAGCATTACCAGATGATGGGAAGTCAGCAATGGCATTAGGTTTGGCAATGAGTGCTGCTCGTTTACATAAACGAGTACTGCTGATTGATGCCAACTTACGCGAACCTAGCGTACACAAACAACTAAATCTTCCCAACGAACAGGGGCTTTCAACTATACTCGCTAGTGATATCAATCTTCCCAACCAGATTAGCATTCAATCTTCAGGCTCATCATATATCGATATTTTGACTGCCGGACCACAGCCTGCTGACCCAGCTCATCTGTTAAGTTCTCCTCGTATGGGGCAATTAATCGCCGGATTTGAGGATAACTATGATTTGGTTATCGTCGATGCTCCTCCAGTCATCGGCTTGGTTGATGCTATGCTCACAGGATCCTATTGTCGTAGCGTAGTGCTGGTGGCAAGTATTGGTAGGGTAACCCGAAGTCAACTGACACAAGCGACAGCTATGCTCAGCAAGTTAAACTTAATTGGAGTTGTGGCAAACGGAGTCTCAAATTCTAGTAGTACTTATGTACCCTACGCGAAACAACACCGATTTGCACTGCAACAAGCTGTGGAAAAATAGTTAGATTATTCCCAAAACGTCTGTTAAGCCAATCCCCTGAATCAAGTGCGGGAATTTTGTCTTAACTTCTATTTCAAGAAACACTCGTGACAAACTTGGATTTTGCATAAAATATCTCGGTATGCTTCCCTCTCAGCGTCTAAAGACGCTGAGAGGGAAGCAACTCGGGCGATTTTTATCGCCATGGTATTTATGCTACAATAGAAGCGCAAGTAGGAATAATCAACTACGTGTTGAACCATACCCTAGTAAGATGAAATCCCGGCTACTTAGTACGTGCATAGAGGCACAACACAAAATGAGCTTGCAATGGCAGGGTGGGGAGCGTACCGGACTGGCATAGTGTTGAACTCACTACAAGATTTAAAAACCTAACCGTAGTTAAGGGTCTTAAACGAAACAAAAATGGGGCATCCTTGTTTGATTGATCTGTCTCGGCAACACGAGTCGAGTTAGGTAGAAGGATGCCCCATTTTCGTCGGAGACATGCAAAGGACTGCACTGAAAGTAGACGCAAGGGAACAACTGAGGAGGAGATATGACTAAGCACCGGAGATGTGTTCCAGGGTAAACAGGATATTAAGACTGAAAAGCCTTAAGAATCTCCGCTCCTTTAACACCGGAGAGTGTCAAAAAGCAACACGGTTTTCTGTTAGCTGCGAAAAGCTCCCCACTCCACGCTCCTTGCACACCAGTCGCGGTGAGTTCGGGCACCGTCAAGATTCATACACGCTACTGGTATCCCTTAAAAATGCTATCCATTAGTCACATCTTTTTTTGTTTAGGAAAAATGTAGCGGCAGACGCAAGCGACTACGACGCTTAGATATAGAATTATCTGCTGGATATTGATTTTTATGGATCTTCCTAAGAGTGTAAATCAACAATATAGAACTGATCGCCTACAGCGCTCCTATTTGAGACAGTTGCCCAGATGTACCCAATCCACACAATGTAGTCAAACTACCAGAAAACCTATTTAAGTATCTTTATATAAAATTAGATATTTTTTATACATATTTACTATAAAAGAAAGTAGGGCAAACATCTACAGGAATATTCTCAAAAAGGGATTTCTTGTAAATCTAACTTAAAGAGTAATTTTTTATGATGATACAAATAATGTGTTTCTATTATTGTATAATTTTTTAGTTGATTAAAGAATTTAGCTTTTTCTGCCGCTCGCAGCCTAACTTTTAAATAACTATTAATTATGAACAAGAAGCTTAGTAAGTCTTTCTACTGCTTCAGGGTTCATGAGAACTTAATATTTTTTTGAGAAAAGCACTTACTATTTAAAGAGTAAATAAAGAATTTATATAAGCAAGTGAATGTTTCTACTGGGTCTTCTATCCTAGATATTAACGACCCAAGCACACAAACATGTATACAGTAACAGGGATATTTAGTTTTCTCTAAAAAACATCATTTTTTTAACCTGATTGTAAATCTCTAAAATGGTAAATCCGAAAGATGTGCAAAGGATTTAGAAAGATGTGCAATTATTTTTAGGGATAGTTATATTACATTTCTTGTGTTCTCTACTCAATGATCTTTTGCTTTTGAAATTAACATGGGGAAGATTCCCAACAAATTGACATTGAATATTGGGTGTGCATTCTACAACTTTATGAGTTCAAATACATTATGACAACCTCAATAATTCCTACTTTACAGACTTACTACAATCTTGAGCAGCAACACCAAGATAATCCCTCTGCATACTGCACGCTTCAGTGGCGACGGGGTCAGTTGTTGGTGAGTACTCCTGGAGAAGTGAAACAGCCGTATTTACCTTCCCTCGATCAAGAGCAATTGTTAGTTGAGTGCTTAAAAAATTCTCCAGTAACCTTAGTTCGGATAGATCCTCGTATTGGTGAAGCGAAGCTCAAGTTGTGGGTAGACGCTTGTGTACAAGCCTCGAAGCCAGTATTCCTACGTATACCCACTGCTAATAAATCAAAAAATAATCTACTCTTAACTTGGTTGAAAAGGCTTATTGACTGGATCTTTGCTCTAGCGTTTCTACTAGCAGTAAGTCCAGTGATGCTAGTATTAGTTTTGCTAATGCGCGTTTACTCCCCTGGTTCACTTTTTTTATTTGATTGGCATGTTGGAGCGCGGGGTAAACTTTTTCGAGTGATGAAGTTTCGCACAACTGTAGTGGATGGAAAACACCATAAACCTGAAGTAACCAAACATTACAATAATTTATTAAATAGCGAAAACCACCAGAAGACTACACAGCTAGGACGTTGGATGCGTAAGTCCGGTTTGGACACTCTGCCTCAGTTATTCAATGTCATCCGAGGTGAAATGAGTTTATTGGGACCTAGTTGCTGTACTTTGAAAGATGCAGTGCAGCTAACTTTAGAAGAGCAACGACAATTAAATGCACTACCTGGTGTGACAAGTCTATGGCAGGTAAAGGCACAATCGAATATGTTAGATCTAGATAGCCAAGCTCTTTAATTGACTTGTGAGGTACGGCCACACAGATCTCTCAACAATGAAGAGTTCAACTGGCACTCTATCAGTGATCAGCAATCACCTAATTCATGAGCATAGGTCAGCAACCCCGCTCTGAAGAGACGGGGCATCAAGCAAGCGCTTTGAAGTCTCTGATATTCAGGAATAAGCTGACCCGACGGTTTAGGCAAGTCCTAAGCAGCCGATACGAGCAAGTGTTCCAGTTCACACCTACGAATGCACAGCCAGTTTGTAGCTCTGTAATCGAACAGTTAACTAGGCGTAGAAGGTTAAACCAGTGCTGTTTGAAAAGTACCGACTCGTATCAACGTCTAGGCTAACATCACCCGTAAGGAGGGACTTTATGTCCAAAGTGCTTTTAATCGACACTGATAAACGACCATTAGATCCAATTCATCCAGCCCAAGCACGACAACTTTTAAGGAATGGTAAAGTAGCAATTTTTTGCAGGTGATTGCTGACTACTGATAGCTGAATGCTTAACCATATTATTGATGACAGCTATACTGGAGGCTTGTGCTTGCAAACACATTATTCTCGTCCCTGACTCAGAAAAATTTACCTCCATCCTAAGTATAGCATTTGAAAAATTTGTAACATTGTAGTTCCTATATTAAGTAAATGCACTCTTTAGATTTAAAACAGTTGCTAAATAGTATAAAATAATACTTACATAGATAGTAGTAATTAATGACTCATCTATCACTTGAGAAAAGTTTTTTGTGTGGCAACTGCGGCATATGCCTGCTCAAAGTATTAAGGAAAAATAGTTATGCTTCTCAAATCTCAACCACTAACAAACCTGCTTAAGAGTATAGTGAAAACTACTAGCTTTTGGCAGAATAACCGCTTAATCTTGCGAGAGTTTAAACACTTTAAAAGAGTTGCCATTTTAGCTGTAATATTTTCGTTTTTGGCAGCAACATTTGAGGGTGTTACTATTGGATTCCTTATGTCTTTTCTCCAAAGCTTAGCTAATCCTAACGCCGCTCCCATAAAAACTGGAGTAAGTTGGATTAATACTAATATTTTGGGAATTAATGCATCGCCAGTAAGTCGTTTAATCAGAATATCAGTTCTGATTTTATTAAGTACTTGGATGCGTGCAGGCTTCAATTATTTTGCACAGATTTATACTGAGTTTAGTCAACTGCATTTGAGCGATCGCCTACGAAAACAGGTTTTTGAACAACTGCAATCTCTACCGCTAAGTTACTACAATAAAAGTCGATCTGGCGAACTTATTAATACGATAACGACAGAAATTGAAAGGCTAAAACAAGGCTTTAGTGGCGCAGCTTTTATGTTCACCAGAGGGCTGACAATTATTGTCTATTTAATTTCAATGTTGTTGATATCGTGGCAACTTACAATTATCACAATATTACTATTTTCCCTCATAGCAGTGGGATTTAAAACGCTTAATGGAAGAGTTAGAGAAGCAAGTTTTAGTACATCAATCGCTAACGGAAATTTTACTTCGACAGCAATAGAATTTATTAGTGGAATTCGGACAGTTCAGACATTTGGAACTCAGGAGTTTGAACGTAAACGTTACTATGCAGCTAGCGATAAGATAGTAAGCACGTCCGAAAAAGTGACATTGATATGGACACTCGTGAAGCCAATTGCTGAAGGAATCTCCACTACCGTTATTATTGGAATGATTATTTTGTCTTTTACTAACCTTATTAGTAGTAAAACACCAGAAATTGGTCCTTTACTAACGTTTTTCTTTGTTCTATTTCGTCTTGTACCAATTGCACAAGATGTTAATGGCACATTAACATATTTAAACACCCTACTAGGTTCAGCAGAGAACATTAAAGAAATTATCAGAACAGATAATAAAACATACTTCCAAAACGGCACAGTTGACTTTAAAGGATTAAAGCAGTCTATAGACTTAGTCTCAATCGATTTTGGCTATGACCCCAGTTATCTAGTGATAAATAATGTTACGCTTAGCATCGAACGGGGAAAGATGACAGCATTAGTTGGAGCTTCTGGTGCTGGGAAAACAACACTCGCTGATTTAATTCCCCGATTTTACGATCCAACAGAAGGAAAAGTTTTCTTTGATGGAATTGATGCAAGGCAATTTGAAATTAACTCCCTGCGTCACAAGATTGCTGTAGTCAGCCAGGATACATTTATTTTCAATACTTCTGTCTTAAATAATATTGCTTACGGTACGCCAGAGGCAACGGAAGCGGAAATTCGAGAAGCGGCTCAGCTTGCGAATGCGTTGGAGTTTATTTTGGAAATGCCCGAAGGTATGGAAACGCGGTTGGGAGATAGAGGAGTTCGCTTGTCTGGAGGACAACGTCAGCGGATTGCGATCGCTCGCGCCTTACTACGTAACCCAGACATTCTCATTTTGGACGAAGCAACAAGCGCATTAGATTCTGTCACGGAGCGATTGATTCAGGAATCCTTAGAAAAGCTTTCTGTAGGTAGAACAGTCATTGCTATTGCTCACAGACTCTCTACAATTGCACAAGCAGATAAGGTTGTCGTTTTGGAACAGGGCTCTATAGTAGAGCAGGGTAGGTATCAAGAATTACTTGAGCGACGCGGTAAGCTTTGGGAATATCACAAGACACAATACGAAGTCGATCAAGTCAGATAAATAAACCCAACAGAACTATTTAGCTTGCCCCGATAGAAGCCCCACACCATACTACTCTTAGTAGTTGGTGTCGGGATGAATATCGGGACAAAAACGGTGCGGCTCCTAACCATCTTTTTGCACAGCAAAAACCGGGCAGGAGCCAGCACCGTTTTTGTCTATATCCGTACTTGGTAACGAGTCAATGAAGTCTTCAAGTATATGCGTCATCGTCGTATCTTTTTTCGCCGCATATAACCTTAATTTATTGAGCCTGCGTTCTGATATCCGTAAATTCAATGCTTTATTTTTCATGATGCCTACTCAACGTCTTTACTTCATGATAGTATATAGACAGGAAATAAAAAGGTCAAATTTCCATGAAAACAACATACTAATACCAGTTTTATCCTGATACTCAACAAAAAGAAGAATTAAATGATTGGCTCCGAATCTCTCGGTACTGGTATAACTGTCAATTGGGAGAACGATTTTCTTGGTGGCAAAATAACCACCTGCAATTACAAGCTTTTCCGCACTGGAAGGAATTATTCCCTAACATATTTGGGAATCGCCCAAATTATTACAATCAAAAGTTACAACTGCCAGTAATCAAGCAAGATTTGGTGATGGTTGTCCATAGTGGTCCTAGTGGGACCAAATATCTAGCCGGACAGAGTGCAGTTTGCAATCGAAATTTTTCTTATTTGGGATGCGCCTGGGGCAAAGCTGTAGACAAATGTGGTAGCCGCAAACCTCTAAGAGCAATTAAAGAATTCCAGAACACTTGCAAGATGGAGAAACAGGTATTCTTGTGCCAGGGAATAATATTAGAAAATTAGCTGAAGCAATTACAGAATTGTCTACAAATTATCACAAATGCCGCCGCATGGGTCAACAAGGACATACTTTGCTTACACAAAAATTTACTATGGATGTTCATGTCAAAAATTTACAAAAAATTTATGAAAAAAGTATATTTTAATTTTATATTTAAGGAATTTATGTCGTATAGTTATCAATAACAATCAATAGAGCCACTAGTGGTAGATTGTAAACGGTTAAGGTGGCGCTCAATATAATTGGAATTGACAAAATATAACATTTATCACTATTTACTTATTTAGATAATTAAACGGACTATAAACAAGTCGGTTTGAGGGGTGGAAAACGACTTCCCTGATTGAGTCTACCACTACCTGTATCCTTTATCTTGTTCCTTGGCTCAAGGGCGGTTTTTTATATCGGTATTCATTTAGTCGCGGTTTAGGAGTAAAACTGCGACTGCTATAGGCAAAATTTATGTTTTTCTTGTCAAGCATTATTTTTTGACAGACACTCTGAAGGGATCAAGCCTTAACCGAATATTCAAACTTTTAAAGATATAAAAAACAAACTATCGGAAAAGCTGATGCATAAGTGAAGCAGTATAGACTTTCCTTAAAATAAATATTTACAGTGGGTATTAATACCAAAAATTTACATAAAATTTATGAGAAAACTATATTGAAATTTTTCTTTAAAGGAATTTAATCGCACAATATAAATAACTATAAATAGGGTAGTAGTACTAAAGAATAAGTGAGTACTACTTTGCTCAAAATAAGCACTAGGATTGAGAAATATGATTGATAACGAACCCACACAACCATTAGTTAGCATCGTTATACCAACCTACAATCGACCAGAATATCTAAAGCAAGCGATCGCAAGTGCTGTTAAGCAAACTTATCAAAACATTGAAATTATTGTTTGTGATAATTGCAGTACAGAAAATACTCAAGAGATAGTTGAATCTTTTCAAGACTCTCGCATTCGATTTTGGAGACAGCCTACAAATCTGGGAATGTTCGCCAATCAAATGTACGCCTTCAAAATGGGTAAAGGTAAGTACGTTGCCAGTCTTCATGATGATGATATGTGGAACGAGGAGTTTTTAGCAAAGCTTGTTCCACCACTAGAGGAAAATCCCAATCTAATTTTAGCTTTTTGTGACCAATACATTATGGATGCACAGGGCAGAATTAATGATGCTGGTACTCAAAAGAATACACAAGCTTACAAACGGAACACGCTGAAGAAAGGAATACATCAACCTTTTTCGGAAATTGGAGTCGTACATAAATCTGTCCCGACTGCGGCAGGTTGCGTAGTTCGCAACGAGTTTATTAATTGGGATAGTATTCCTTCAGAAGTGGGTGGTATGTGGGATCTGTATCTAACTTACCTTTGTTGCATTTCTGGTTATGGAACTTACTATGAGCCGGAAAAACTCACTTTATACCGCGAGCATGATTCAACGGATACGATGCTAAGTGGTAGCAAAGATGCTCAGGCAAAAATCCGCAAAGCCAAAAGTGAAATATTCTGTTATCAGCAGTTTATGGAAGATGAGCGACTTGTTCAATTTAAGTTGTATTTCCAGCAAAGATGGCTAGAAGCTCATACAACTTTAGCGATCGGCTTACTGCGAACTGAAAATAAATCTCAAGCACGTCCTTATCTTTTGAGTGCTATTAGTAAACAAAAGTTTAATTTGCGAACTATAGCAGCACTTATGCTGAGTTATACTCCTCAGCCGTTAGCGAGTCAGTTGATGAATGCCTCAAAATGAGAAATTTAAGAGAATAATGTATTGTTACAGGTGTCCAATAAAGGATAGACGCTTGTATATTGACATGATTGAGTTAACATGGGTTTGTCAGTGCAATCGATATAGCTTCTTGACAGGTATGCGCTACCAATCATGAAAATTTATACTGCCGTCAGAGTGTTGATGGACTGCCAAACAGGTATGTAGGAGGGACGTTTTGTCTATCAATTCTTTCCCTAGAACTGCACCTCTACTCAAGAACTGCCTCCCCTACCAGCCTTAACGAATAAATTTCTTAACCGAACGGTATTGGGAGTGGTACAAGTAAACAGAAATTTAAGAAAGGTAACTATCACAGCACTGATTCTCAGTTTCACTCGGTGACAGATAATTAATCAATTTCTAGCAGGAGGGTTAAAATAACGACTGTTAAGCGAAAACTGGAAATTATTTTAGAAGGAAGGTAATGTGTGGAACTTTGTATTGTGACCCATCAAGTAAAAAAAGGAGATGGGCAGGGGAGGGTGAACTATGAAGTTGCCAAGGAAGCACTTCGTCGAGGTCATCATCTCACATTGTTAGCTAGTGAAGTAGCCCCAGACTTGCAGCAGAGTAGCGAAGTAAATTGGATTTCTATTTCTGTGGAAGGGTGGGCTACTGAATTTATTCGTAATTTCATATTTGCTCAAAAAAGTGCAGGTTGGTTGCGTCAGCATCGCTCGGAAGTTGATTTGGTAAAAGTCAACGGAGCAATTACTGATGCCGATGCTGATGTCAATGCTGTACATTTTGTCCACAGTTCTTGGCTTCGTTCGCGTGCACATGTTTCCCGCATCCGTCGAGATTTCTATGGTTTTTACCAGTGGTTATATACATCATGGAATGCTAATAGGGAAAAACAAGCTTTTCCAAGAGCGAAAGTTGTGGTAGCGGTATCTGAGAAAGTAGCACAAGAATTGGAAGACATTGGCGTGCCGCGTACTCAAATTCGCGTGATTTTAAATGGTGTTGACTTGCAAGAATTTGCGCCAGGAAAGCTAGAGCGGCAAAAATTTGCTCTGCCAGAAAATGTCACGCTAGCACTATTTGCTGGGGATATCCGCACACCAAGGAAAAATTTAGATACCGTGCTTCATGCCTTAGTAAAAGTGCCCGATTTACATCTGGCAGTTTTAGGTAATACTCAGGGTAGCCCTTTCCCGCAGTTAGCAGCGTCATTAGGGGTAAATGACAGAGTGCATTTTCTGGGATATCGACGTGATGTCGCGCAGATTATGCAGGCGGTGGATTTATTTGTGTTTCCATCTCGTTATGAAGCTTGTACCCTGGTACTGTTAGAAGCCCTTGCTTCAGGACTTCCCGTGGTTACCTCAACGACAACAGGGGGTGCAGAATTGGTGACACCAGAATGTGGGGTAGTATTACCCAACTCAGACGACGCCGATGCTTTGGCTTTCTCACTGTTGTCTTTGGTAAGCGATCGCGCACACAGAGAAAAGATGGGGATTGCAGCTCGCTCTGTTGCAGAACAATATAGCTGGGCTACTATGGCAAAAACCTATGTAGATCTATTCGAGGAGTTAGAAAAGTCGATTCAACGTTCTGCACCCTCCCTCGTAGTGACTCTGCCTGAAGGATCGGTAACAGTAAACTAACTGGCGTTGTTCAAATTACTAAATTTATCTTTAAACCCTTGCATCTCAAATGAAAATAACTGTTATCATACCCACTTATTGCCGTCCCCAAGACCTAGCACGTTGCTTGTCGGCGCTGCAACAGCAAACTCGGCAAACCGATCAAGTCTTGGTAGTGGTACGTGATGCGGATGCCCAAACTTGGAAATTTCTTGAGGACAACAAGGAAACCTACACAAAATTGCAAACCGTGACGGTACAGATACCGGGTGTGATAGCAGCAATGAATGCAGGTCTTGATGCTGCCAATGGGGATATTATTGCATTTACTGATGACGATGCTGCACCATTACCTGATTGGCTGCAACGCATTGAAGCATACTTTCTCGCTGATAGTCGCATTGGTGCAGTAGGTGGGCGCGATTGGGTGTATCAAGGCAATCAACTGCTCGATGGAGCGAAGCAAGTGGTAGGGCAGTTGCAATGGTTTGGGCGAGCGATCGGCAATCATCATTTAGGAGTAGGGGAACCGCGCGAGGTAGATGTGCTCAAGGGAGTAAACGTGAGTTATCGTCGGAAGGCAATTGCCAGATTGCGTTTTGATGAACGGATGCGCGGCTCTGGAGCACAGGTACATTTTGAACTCGCGTTCTGTCTAGCTTTGAAACGTGCAGGTTGGAAGCTGATTTACGATCCTGATGTGGCAGTGAATCACTATCCCGCACAGCGTTTTGACGAAGATCAACGAAACAAATTTAATGATCTTGCGTTGATTAATGCAATACACAATGAAACTCTAGCTTTGCTAGAACACATGAAGCCAATACAAAGGTTTGTGTTTGCAGTCTGGTCAATGTTAATTGGAACACGAGATGCATTAGGTTTTGTGCAGTTATTACGGTTGTTTCCCCGCGAAGGAACTTTGGCTGTTGCAAAGTGGTTTGCCTCGATACGTGGAAGATGGCAGGGCTTTTGTACATGGCAGCGATCGCGCCCAAAAATTATTCCGCAAACCTCGATTACACTAGGAGACGTTGAGTGACTTACAGAGAAAACCTTTCGCAAGATTTTCCAAATCAAAACGTCTCGCCGCAACAGCAATCATTGGCTTGGCTAGCAATTGGCGGGCTAATATTTCTCACTGTCGCTGGCATTTTCGGCGGTGCAGGTGGTTTGCTGCGTCAAATATTTCCGGTAGCGAGTTTTATTGTGGGAGTTTTCCTTTATGCGCGATATCCCACACTCTATCTCGGCTACACATGGTGGATTTGGTTTCTCATCGCATTGATTCGCCGCCTAATAGATTTTAAGAGCGGTTGGGTAGAGCCTAGTCCAATACTAGTAACACCATTTTTAGTAACGTTAATCACTTTTTATACATTTATTCGTCAATTACCCAAGTCTTACCGCATGGGTGGTTTACCGTTTATCTTAGCTATTTTTAGCGTCATATATGGTTTTTTAATTGGACTAGTTCACTTCCCACCTATTGTCGTAGTCCGTACAATGCTGGACTGGCTTACTCCAGTCCTGTTTGGTTTTCACATATTTGTGAATTGGCGAAATTATCCCAGTATGCGCGAAAACACCAAAACTGTTTTTGTTTGGGGTGTACTATTAACAGGTGGGTATGGTGTAGTGCAATACCTCATAGCACCAGAGTGGGATAGATTTTGGTTAATTAAGACGAAATTGACAACCTTTGGAACCCCCGAACCATTAGGGATTCGTGTCTGGAGTACCATGCACTCTCCAGGTCCTTTTGCAGCAGTCATGATGGCGGGACTGATATTGTTGTTCAGCAGTCAAAGTCCAATGCGTATCCCAGCCTCGATTGCTGGCTATTTGTCATTCCTACTTAGTATGGCACGTGCTGCTTGGGGAGGTTGGTTAATTGGGTTAATTAGCATGCTGAGTAGTCTTAAACCTAAGCTACAGAAGCGTTTGATGGTGACGATTTTGGTGATGGTAATCGCTATAGTACCATTAGTAACTATTGAGCCATTCGCCACAGTTATTAACAAGCGTTTTGAATCTTTCTCAAATATTGAAAAAGACCAAAGCTATCAGGATCGCTCAGCAAATTACAATCGCAACATCAATCTTGCCCTGACTAATGTTCTGGGCAATGGCATTGGAGGTACATGGACTGTAGATAGCAATGGCAAGCTAGTACCAATTGTTCTTGATAGCGGTGTTCTCGATACTTTATTCTCTCTGGGCTGGCTTGGAGGTATCCCCTATATTGGAGGATTATTTTTAATACTGTACACTGTATACCAAAGTTCTGTAGCCAAAAGTGATCCCTTTGCCAATGCTGCTCGTTCTATTGGTCTTGCAATTGTCTTCCAGTTAATTTTTAGTAGCTTGATGACTTCAGTCCCTGGTGTAGTATTGTGGGGCTTTCTTGGTTTTGCTATGGCTGCTAAAAAGTACCACCAGCATCAACAGAACTCAATACACCGTTTTTAAAAGGCTAAACAAAAGAAGCTATTTTCGCTTACTTAATGTAAAAGTTGTACACATGTGACTCACTTCCATCTGTAACATTCATGTATTGTGCAATTGATATTTGTGAACTTGAATTTGATAAAGGCGTGAAAATAAATGGCTTGAATTTTTGTATGCTTTCAGAAGTGCCCAGTGGAAAAGGTTCTGCATCATCATTCCAACCGATGATCAGGACACCACCATTTCTTAAACATTGGTAGCAGGCACCGTATGCTTTATCTACATCTTCCCTCTCATCTAATCCATGCCCAAAGACTCCATTGCAGATAATTAAATCTAAATAATTTTCTTTGAAGTAAAGATTTAAATTACTTGAGGAGTCAACAATATGTTTTTTGGCTCCGAAGATTTTTTTAAATGGGTTGATGTCAATAGTCCAATATTCTTGCTTATGCTTAAACCATTTCTCATAGTGCCTTGTGTATGAACCACATCCCACAAATAGCACTTTCGTAAACTCTTGTTTGTCAAGAAAATAAGGGATAATTTTTTGTTCCAATATACGTCTGTCATTAGTAACTAAGGGAATCTCCTGGCGTAAAATAAAATGTTTGATAACTTGAAAAGCCCTCTTATACATTTTCGGATCTCTTAAGTCTCTCAAAATTACTCTTGGATTAATTAAAAAGTTTGCTTCTGGCATAATAACCTCACTATCTAGTTGTATTGGACATGTATATCTTAGGAAAGATATCCGTGACTATCAAGTATTTTATAATACATTTACCTGAGCTTGATCCTTCCCTGACATCAGATCGATAGAAGAAAAATTACGATTCATAAAAAGCGGAAGAGTTGTCTTCTGCCTTCCCTTCTCTTGTACATAAATTCCGAAAGAAAACTAGAAGTGCGATCGCTACTAGGCTACTAGTAAATGGAACACGCAAATAAAGCTACTATGGGGATGAATTTTGCCTCACGCATTCGGCGTACTCCGTTGGAGAAGCCGCAGGCTAGCCGTTCAAAGCAGAGTAGGCAAGGCAGTGCGTTGGACGGGTTCCCCGGCTTGAAGCAACTGCCGCGCAAAGGCGCGAAGAATCCACTTTGATCCTTAGTCAAAAATATCAATTCATCCCGCACTCTATGCAACACCCAAACTTTTAATTCTGCTAAGCGGTACTAAAAATATCGCTTCTAGAGATCAAGTTGCACGTTTTTAAGCTTGGGATTATAGCTGCCTTATGAACATAAACTTGTCTTAGACATAGGCAGTAAAAAAAGTATATTTTAATACATAATAGTGCCCGTAGTTAATCAAGGCTACTTAATGTAAAAATTGAATACATGTTTTTCAGTTCCATCTGTAATATTCAGATACTTCTCTAGTACTAATTGTGAAGTTGAAACAGGTGGAAAAACAAATGGCTTGAATTGACTTAAGCTTTGGCAAGTTTCAAGCGGAAAAGGTTTTGTTGCTGGTGTGTCTCTCCACCCTACAACCAAGATACCTCCATCACGTAAACATTTAAAGCTACCAGCAAATCCTTGTTCAACATCTTCCCGTTCATTCCATCCAAAGCCAAAAATTCCATGACAAATAATTGCGTCCAAATAATTTGCTGGAAAATAATTTCCCACATTAGAGTAAGAATCAACAATGTGTTTTTTAGCTCCGTAAAGTTTTTTAAATGGATTAATATCAATAGTCGAATACTCTTCTTTGTGCTTAAACCATTTCTCGTAGTGCTTGGTGTAAGAACCACATCCTGCAAACAGCACTTTAGCAAACTCTTTTTCTTGAATAAAATAAGGAAGAATTTTTTGTTCAAGTACATTACGATCAGGAGAAATAACAGGCATATCCTTGCCCAACAATGTATATGATATTACCTTTAACGCTCTCATATACATTTTTAGATTGATTAAATCACTGAGAATGATTTCTCGATTGAGCAAAAAGCTTGTTTTCGGCATATTTAAGCTCCTAAGCTATTTGTATTAGATGTGTGGGTATTGTATTTTACGAAAACACCTATACTAGTAGAAGTACCCAAGCTGGCAATAACTTTTTGATTAAACGCAGAAATTCAACTTAAAAAAGCCAGTATTTTTAAGCTCTCTGAGTGTACGTGAATAGATTCTCTAAAATTCGACTGTACTGTAATAGAGTATTTCATAAAGCATGTAACTACTTCACACACTTTATGATATCTATATAAAACTTTATCATTTTCACATATTTGCGACTTTTGACTTTTGACAAAGAAACTCGATGAACGCAGAAGTTACAGCATTTCTAAACTGGTGCTGACCGCCAAATATTAACCTCGACCATCAACGCAAGCGATCCATTTTCCTTCATTAATAAAATGAGGATCGATATGATGCATACCAGCACCGTTCCAACCAGATCCAGTTGGTGAGAGTGATAAGCTTTGACTAATTTCTCGTTCTTGATAAGTTGTAGTTGTCAATTGAGTAATCTCAAATGCTCGCACCTGAGTTCCATATTCAGGCTCGCAGTCTTGAGCATAGCGAATAATCTGATCATTCATAACTACAACTCTACCCCCTGGTCTAGCAATATGTGCGTCACCCTCTACAATCGGACTTTTGGGGTGTTCCAACCAAGGGCCAAGCAGTTCTTCTGCATAATACAGTCGGAGAGTATCAAAATTGCCTTGAGGATTAGTTTCTGTAAATAACCACCATTTGCCAGCGTAATGGAAAATAGATGCGTCTGAAAACTGCAAACCAGTTAGGAGATTACCAATAAAACACCATTCAGAAGGAAAATGAGACGCCTTATACAGTCGAATTGCATTTGCTTCATTGGTTTCTGGAATCATGTAGTAATCATTCATCCATTCAAAAATATATGGATAGGATAAATGAAATGGTTCAGCAAGTACAATCTGCTGATACTTCCAATTTATTCCATCCTCACTAGTTGCTAATCCGATTTCTCCTCTATACGGCTGTTGATTTAGTACTTCAAAAAACATCAGCCAGGTTTGCTCAACTTTGAGCATAAAAGGGTCTGCGACAAATTCTGCTCTGACATCCGTTACATCTCGACGAGTCAGGACAGGATTTTTTACATTTTTAGGAGTTGCTAAATCAACAGGAGATTCACCTATATAAATTCCTATTGACCATCGTTGTTTATTTGTCAATGCTCCTAATGGTAGCTGATTTGCTACTTTTACAGGCAAACTGTTAATTAGTGACAGACGTAGTTCTTTGATAATTTTTTTGATGTAATTCATTTTAATTTGCTCTTGATATGCCATCATAAAAACTCAAATGAAAAGAGGTTTTATAGCTCTCTTTACGCGAGTAGAAGTAAAATTAGGCTGAAAGCGTTGTCTACTATTTATGCTGCTCCGCTTAAAATCCTTGCAGGAAATGATTTTCAGCACTTTTGAATATTATGAACACATAAGAGTTATGATCAAGCCATAAGAGGTACTTAGCATTAGCAAAATAATTGATTCAACTCAGTTACGGATAAGGTAGATGGTTTAACCTGGTTTATAAAGTGTCTTTATTTAGAGTTAACAGTAGCCTGAACAACTTTGCCAGGGTAAATATGATTTGGCTTTAACTCGCGATACACTGTTAGTGTTTCTAGATGGACGCGATGAACGCTTAGCCGTTCCAACTTTTGAGATGCCCGATTTCTCCACAATTGCAGTAACTCGGGATTATTTAGCAACTGCGCCAGTGTTGCAGCTAAAGTATGGCTATCTTTAGGTGGGACAAGAATACCCGCTTGCCCATCGTCCAATGTTTCGGGAATGCCATCTACATTTGAACCAATAATTGCACAGCCGGCTTCCCGCGCTTCTGGAATAACTAAACCAAAGGATTCGTGGTGTGACGCGAGGACAAAGATATCCGTTGCTAACATATAGCGTTGAGGCTGTGATTGGAAGCCTTCAAAATGAATGCGATCTGCAAAAGATGTGTTCAAAGCCTGTGCCTCCAATGACTTGCGTTCAGGTCCATTTCCTACTAGATACAGATGGGCTTCGGGAAAATCTTTGGCAATCAAAGCGAAAGCATCAATTAATTCCCCAATTCCTTTACGCCGATACATCCCTGCCACTGTAGTGATCGCCGGACGTTTTAGAAGGATTGGCTGATACTCTTTTATTTGAGAGCAACGGGGACTCCCTAATGTGCCGTTGCTGACGACTCGCATTTTTTCCTTTGATATACCACGCCGTGCCATTGATTGGTATACTGCTTGACTAACTACAATCACTAAGTCCCCTAAACCCATGAGTACGGCACTACGCTGGAATTCATTGTGTACAGTAGTAACTAAACTATATTCATAACCGTATTTTAAAAAGCATGCTAGCACTGCACCCGTCATCATATGTACATGAACAATATCCGGTTGAAATTCTTGCAAGATCGCTCGATAACGCCAAGCTGCTTTAATTATATTTAGCGGGTTTCGTGACTGATTTAGTTGAAAATGTTTGACATTATAATGTGCTAGTAATGTCTCATATTCTCCACCTGCAGATGCTATAGCAACATTGTGACCATCTTTTGCTTGTAAACACGCTATATCAACTGCTACATTGACAATCCCATTACCAATTTCTTGTATATGGTTAATTAAATGTAATATATGCATTCCAATTTATCCCAATCAAAGTAGTTTCCAGCACATTAATCTTTTTCTCTGTGTCTATAGCAATTATTTTGCTTACAGATAATTCTTTTCTTCGTAATACCAATTCCTCTACTTAAAAATAATGCTCATTAAATCAGTACTTATCACTTGATATTATTGTTATAAATATTACTATTTATTTGATAGCTAAGTATTTATATGTAGAAAAAATCGCTATATCTGGCTTAATTCATGAAACAAAGAGTTGAAATTATACTATAACCTTAATTGGTGTAAATTAGTCAACCATATCAAAATACTGTTTTTTAGATTTTGAGACAGTTTTCATGACGGAATTTTAGGACATTGTAAAAAGAGACAACCTTCTCTTCGATACCAAGGCAAAGGCAAAAAGGTAAGGGAACTCTGTTGTCAACAAACACAAATAATTGACAATAACCACCCTTTTTGTTTTCACTCTCGGCCATCACGCGACAGTCGTGGGGTAAAGTTGTCACGATTTGTCGCTTAAAAATGTAGCTCTTTTAAGAAGACTCCTTAGTCTTAAACGTAGTAGATTGCAGTATGGTATAATTATCTGAATAAAAGACACAGACTGCTCGCAGTCTTATTTAGATACGCGCTCATTTCGGTAGCTGATACATAATTATTTTTGCTTTCTCATCTTCCTCAACAAACACCAAGTACTCACCATTTGAGCGGTGAAAAGCACGGATACCATAGGGTATATCGATCCAACCACTACTACTTGCAACTTCCGCACCTGGTTTCAGCTTCCGTAGTTGTGTTCCTGTCTCTGTCTTGTAGACGTACACCTCTGCCGTTTTACCTGTCACAGTAAATACATAGTCTCCTGATATACTCATCGCTTCTGTATACACTTCACGCTTGCCAGTAACGTCGTAGGGGATTACTGTACGCCACTTCGGAGTGCGATTACCCTTGCTCCAATTATCAAAACGCAGAATTTCAGAGCCGACAACTCCCCAATCATCACCGTTTGCGGGATGTTCTTTGGTAAACCCTGACAAATACATGGTGTCTGTATCAGGGATATACTCGATTCGCCGCAAATCGGTAATCATGCTGGGAGTCTTTTGTTTTTGCATAGAACCATAGGTATATATAGGATTACCTTTAGCATCTAATCCCTGTAAAGGAAATTTCCTAATGCCAATACCATCTTGAGTTCGCAAAACTTTCCACACATTGCCTTTACTATCTACCCACCATCCCCCGATGTAAGGATAATCTTTACTGCTATCGTATTCAACACGATCAAAAGCACCATTACCGCTACTATCCCTCCAAATCCACTCTCCCGCAGTCGGTTGGTTTGGTGGCCAATTTCCCTGAATCGCTGGTTTACCTTCTGCATTAGTACCAACAAACATTCCAGATGGAATTGCAATTTCCCCATCTGTGGCTTTTTGGAAACGATAAATTTGCAGCCCACTGCTATACATATCTGTGAGGAACAAAAAGGGCTTACCTTGGATGCGGCGAAAAAAGGGTGCATCTGGTGCCGTATGCAGGCGTGGATCTTGAGGATATTTTAAAGCATTTAAAGTGTACCCTTTGTAAGTCCATTGCGAACCTGCCGGCTTGCTGTAATCCATCACAAAGTGTTCGTGCTTAGTGTATACATGCACTCCATCTGTTGCAGGATCTGCATCAGCATTATCTACAAACTGCAAACCTAGTAACCGCCACTGTAGTTCTCCCGCCTGGGAAAACTTCCTCAAATCCACGCCTGAGTGGTTAAAACCATCATTACTAATATAGATGTTACCTAGCGCATCTGTACCTACTCCACTCAGACCGTAAAATTTTTTATCTTTAACTTCACCAGGAATACCTGTATAAATGCCGCCTTTAATACCTAACGTCCCAGTCAGTACTGGCTTTGTACCACTGTAAATCAGCACTTGCTGAGGTGAACCATTTTCTGCTACCAAAAGTTTACCTTGACGATCAACTGCGATCGCCGTTGGGTTTTCAACATTCGCTACTACAGAAGGTAAAAGTTTTCCTTCTTTGGAATAATGCACGATCTTCGCTTGTGTGCCATTACTTTTTCTTTGAATAATCCACAAATCACCTTGTCGATCAAAAGCTATTTGTCCTGGATTGGTAACAGAAAAGCTACCTAACTCCTTCATCGTGTCAATCTTATAGAAACGAATCCGATTGGTTGCTGGATCGCTCACATACAAAACTCCTTGTGCAGTCGCTAATCCCGTAACTTCACTTTTAGTACTGACTATTAACATACTTTTATCCCAGCCACGTCCTTCAGGAAACGGTGCAGGCTTTCCCGATAAGTCATAGCGTCTCACGCAATGCCAATTTGTCCCCGTTGGTGGATCGTCCCCCCCTTGACTCCCTCCATGAGACTGTTGCATAGCTACAAAAATATATTTTTGATTTGCTGTGACAGCAACTCCGCCAAGCCTTGCCCATCCATGCAAGTCCTCAGCCTTGCCGATAACATCTCCGTTTTTATAAATTCCTACCTCCCGACCGCCTTCATCCCACGGGCTATTTGTATAAACTGTTCCATCGGGAGCAACATACATACCACCTATATGGATTTGCACCCACTTTTCCCCACCGCCAAAAGTATTACCTATCCAAGATGTTGTGTATGTATTTACAGCTGGCGTAACTCTTGCCGCCATGTCGATCATAATTACCAGCGAAATTGTCGTTCCAGCAAGTAAAACAAGTAATAATTTCAACCTTTTTCCCAGTCTGAACAAAAATTTTTGAAAGAAATTTCTTATATAGTGAGTGAGCATTATAAATTTGCTGAACAGTATTGGCAATCTATTTCTCATATCATTTCTCAATCTGTCTTACGTGGAATTTTTCATAACTCATGTAGTTTAAAAAATATTTTTCCCAGTCATCAACTATTAAAAAATATCCGAAATGTACTTGAAATTTATTGAAGTTTGTGAAAAAAAATTTAATATATTTATCTTATTAAAGATACTTTTTACATATCTATAAATAAAAAATATACCGAAAAATATATAGATTACAACATTTTTACAAAAAATTTATTAAAACAATACTATTATTTTACATATTTGTTTAAGAGGTAAGCAAAGAAAAGCTCACCCAGCTCCATCAATAGTGAAATCTTGGGCAGAGGTGAAGGTAGGGAGTAGTAGTTGGGAGCATCTCCTGCTTTGTAAACGTATACTGAACTATAAACTGAAGTTGCGGCTTTTCGGATTCTTTCCCAGATATTTTTTGCAAGACTGAGATGCTCCGGTAGTAGTTAGTGGGTTGGGAATTGAGAAAAACTTAATATTTCCTTACCTATTACCTATTTACTACGTACCCATCCTGAACACTTACTGTTGCTGAGAATAACCCACTACCACAAGCTGTATAAACCTACTGTTTAATAACTAATTGTTATTTTAGGAAACTAGATATGTGTGAACAAGGTCACTACTAATTTTAGTATGAACAATATTTGATAATTCATGAATTTTTAGTATTAATTTTATAAAATAGCTCATCAAATCCGGAAGTCAGTTGAAGAATATAGTATATAGTATGTTTTTGGCTCCAATAGAAGGTGATAATGTATTACGTCAAAATATATAGTTGAATTTTTATTGATGAGATAAATTAGGTTAAATTAGTTCTAGAGGATGATCACATAAAATCTTAGCAGTAGATAAAATGATGAGGTCATCAAAGTCAGTTAGCTACTAGCTATAAAAATATAGTAAATCAGGACATATAGGTAAATCTTCATACAATCAGCCTAGGAACAGGAAAACAGTATCTAAAATCTATGTCAAAATCTACATCTATTCTCTGTCTTGGAATCGGCTGGTTTCCAACAACACCAGGTGGACTAGAACGATATATTTACGAACTGACTCAAAGACTAGCAGCTTCCCAAGACTCTATAGAATTATGTGGAGTCGGTCTACCAGAAGCTGACGATTCTTTAGCGATCAAGCTGACTAACTTAGCTTCGCCAGATAGTCGAATTTGGAACAGACTGTGGTCTATTCGCAATAACTTCAAAAAAACAAGAATAGGCAAACCGGAAGCAATAAACTTGCATTTTGCTTTGTACAGCTTTCCTATTTTGGATATCCTTCCGAAAGACGTGCCAGTTACATTTACCTTTCACGGTCCTTGGGCTTTAGAGAGCAAGCCCGAGTCAGGCGAGAGGAAATTGAGCGATTTTCTGAAGTACTGGCTGATAGAAAAAAGAACTTATGATCGCAGTGATCGCTTTATTGTTCTCTCCAAAGCATTTGGTAACATATTACATGAAGAATATCAAGTTCCTTGGGAAAAAATACACATTATTCCCGGTGGAGTGGACATCACCCGGTTTGTACCTGAGCTTTCGCCTGAAATCGCGAGGGCAAAACTAGGTTGGCCATGCGATCGCCAGATTCTACTCTCATCTCGTCGCTTAGTACATCGAGTGGGACTTGACAAATTGTTGAGCGCTTTAGCTAACATTAAGCCGAGAGTCTCTGATGTCATGCTGATGATCGTCGGTCGAGGGCCGTTAGAAGCAGCATTAAAGCAGCAGGCTACAGAATTAGGACTAAATGACCATGTTAAATTTTTAGGGTTTCTACCTGATGAACTATTACCCATAGCCTACCAAGCGGCTGACTTAAGTCTCATGCCAAGTCAATCTTTTGAAGGCTTTGGTTTAGCCATAGTCGAATCTTTATCTTGTGGTACCCCTGTGCTATGTACTCCTGTGGGTGGAATGCCAGAAATTTTAGCACCATTCTCGCCGGATTTAATCACGAAGTCTACGGAAATCTCAGATATTGCCGAAAAATTAGTTGAGGTGCTGCAAGGAAAAATTCCACTGCCTTCTTCAGTTGCCTGCCGTCAGTATGCTGTAGATAACTACGACTGGGACAAAATAGCCCAAAAGGTACGGCACGTTCTATTAGCTTAGAGATGATGAAAATTTTATTTCTAGATCAAAGCGGTAAACCGGGCGGTGCAGAACTATGCTTGATAGATATTGCCAAACCGTACCGCGATCGTTGTTTGGTTGGTTTATTTGCTGATGGTTCTTTTAGGGATTTACTCTTAAGCGCTCACATTCCGGTGGAAGTTTTGGCAACCAGTCAAATCCAAGTTCGCAAAGAAAGCAGCTTGGGACAAGGCTTAGCTAGTTTAAGTCAACTCATTCCTCTTGTTGGCAAAGTTGTCCGAAAAGCCCGTAAATACGATTTAATTTATGCCAATACACAAAAAGCTTTAGTTGTTGGCGCACTTGCTAGTTTTTTCAGCCGTCGTCCTCTGGTTTACCATCTGCATGATATTCTTTCTCCAGAGCATTTTAGTAAAACGAATCGTCGCATAGCCGTCACGAGTGCCAATCGTTTTGCTTCATTGGTTATTGCCAATTCTCAAGCAAGTCTGAACGCCTTTGTCGCCGCAGGAGGACGCCAAGATCTAGCCGCGATTGTTTACAACGGCTTTGACCCAAAAGTTTATCAAATTCCAGAATCTGACGTGAGTCAAATTAGACAACATCTTGGATTACACAAGCAATTTGTCATTGGCCACTTCAGTCGTCTTGCACCTTGGAAAGGACAGCATATATTAATAGAAGCAATTGCCCAATGTCCTGAAAACGTGACAGCAATATTGGTTGGTGATGCATTGTTTGGCGAACAAGACTATGTGCAGCAGTTACACCAACAAGTAACAGCACTGGGACTAGAAAAAAGAGTTAAATTTCTTGGATTCCGTTCAGATATTCCTTTGTTAATGACTGCATGCGATCTAATTGCCCATACCTCGACTTCACCAGAACCTTTTGGGAGAGTGATTGTAGAAGCTATGTTGTGTGGAAAACCCGTTGTTGCAGCAAAAGCAGGCGGTGCGATCGAATTAGTAGAACAAGGTGTGAACGGTTTTCTAGTGACACCTGGGAATCCTCAAGAACTGGCACAAACCATTATTACCTGTCTTCAAGAAACCGAGAAGACAATGGTTATAGCTCGTCATGCACGTGCTACTGCTAGCCAGCGTTTTGATGTAGCAACTATCAATCAGCAAATTTCTCAATTACTGGAAAAGAAATTTATTTCAAAAACTGACTAGCCATTTGCATGATGTCAGCTAGATTGACACTCCCACTGTGATCTGCATCCAGGAAAGCATTCAGTACTGGATTTTCCCCAGTCTGAGGATTTTGAGAATTTGCTCCTGATTTTAACAGATTTAGGACGACAGGAACCAATGTTGGTAAAAATTGTTGAATCATCCCCGCATCCAAACCAGTACGTTCTTGTATAACCTGACCGATTTCTTGTTGTATAAAAGGTGACAACACAGACTCGACGGCTTCGGAACTCGGGGAAGTTCCACCATATTCATCTACCGTAGCTTGTGCCGCTTCATGACCTTCTGTAGCTTGCTTTTCTTGTAAAGATGAACGGACATACTTACCCACAATCCCCAAAACTGATTGCATTGTCGAGGGATCTGTACCAGTGTTCTGACTCAGTTGTTCCACTGTGTTGACAATATCGCCCAAATGCCCTATACTACCCTGCTGTTCAGGATTTCCAATCGCACCTAGAATTTGGTCAAAAAGTGCCATAAAATGTTGTCTCCGCGAGCAAGATTGTGCCAAACCATATTTTGACACGCAAATACTATTTTCTTTAAATTAAAAATAAAAAAACTTAATATGTAATCTGTGGGGGATTTGTTTCCTACTGATCCCCTACCTTCATAACTGCGTTTTGCGTCCTTTTTTATTCAACCGTTCATTAAAAGCTTGCCCAAAGTAGGACAGCAGTCAACCCTTAAGCGCTTTTCTAAAGTTTTGACGATAGGATTTGTTTGTTGGCAACAAAGCAGGCCATAACAAAGCCAAACTAAGACGATTAGGTAAAGTTCGCTGGAAGTTAGTCCGATAAAATCCCTTCCAAAACTTCCAAGCCCCAGCGACATAAACCACCACTAATCCGAAAACAATTAAAAAGGTCATTTCCCTATAACTCCACCAGTAAATGACAGAATTCTATTTAAGTATATCTGATGAAAAGATTCTTACCTTAATATTAGTACTTACTCCGCGAAAATGGGCATAATTGACAGAGAAAATCGGCTCCGATACTGGTAGAAAATAAATCCAGTATTAAAGCTGTTGTTACTTGCTATGCATTAAAATAACACCTTGATTCCTACTTCCTACTTCCCAATCCTCGTTTTCTTCCTAAAAAATCTCTTTGAGCGTTAAATTATTCTGATATTTTAGCAAGGAAATTTTGAGTTCTGAGATAAAAAAGTGAATATCTTAGGCTACTAGTATTTTTAGCAGGGATGAGCTAATTGTAGTTTATAACACAACCCCCTGTAGAGCAACATCCGCCAGACATATTTTTGGTTTGGGAGAAATATCTTTCTTGATTTTGTCGGGAAAAACAAGCTAGTGTGACGAGTAGGTATTTCTTGATTTTGACACTAATGCATCTTGCGTCCGTTCCTTAAAACAGAACCTTCATAGGAGACTATAGAAAGAACAACAGAACAGTTTTATGGGTCTTGACGCAGAATTGCGATGCGCAAATAGCTTAAGGAGGATTTATGCGTGCAGTACTGATGGCTGGGGGATCGGGAACGCGGCTTCGTCCGTTGACTTCTGACTTGCCCAAACCTATGGTGCCCATACTCAATCGACCAATTGCCGAACACATCATCAATCTTCTGAAACGGCATCAAATTACGGAAGTTGTGGCAACACTGCATTACTTACCTGATGTTTTGCGAGACTACTTCCAAGATGGCAGTGATTTTGGTGTACAGATGACTTACGCTGTCGAAGAAGACCAGCCTTTGGGTACAGCAGGGTGCGTAAAAAACATTGCCGAACTTCTCGATGAAACATTTTTAGTCATTAGCGGTGATAGCATAACAGATTTTGACTTAAAAGCAGCAATTGAATTTCACAAACAAAAAAAGTCAAAAGCCACTTTGATTTTGACTCGTGTCCCCAACCCGATTGAATTTGGGGTCGTCATTACTGATGAGGAAAGTCGAATTCGGCGATTTTTAGAAAAGCCTTCTACCAGTGAAATTTTTTCGGACACCGTTAATACTGGCACATACATTCTAGAACCTGAAATTTTGGAATATCTACCAGTTAATACTGAATCCGACTTTTCCAAAGATTTATTTCCATTGCTACTGGCGAAAGACGAGCCAATGTATGGTTACATCGCTAAAGGATATTGGTGCGATGTTGGTCACTTAGAGGCTTATCGGGACGCTCAGTATGATGCTTTACATAGTAAAGTACAACTTGACTTTCCTTATAAAGAGGTTTCGCCTGGTTTGTGGGTCGGTCAAAACACTCATATTGACTCTACAGCCGAAATTGAAGCCCCAGCAATCATTGGTGACAATTGCCGTATTGGGGCAAGAGTACAAATCGAGGCTGGAACTGTTATCGGAGATAATGTCACTATCGGCGCTTACGCTAGTCTTAAGCGACCTATTGTTTGGAATGGAGCCGTAATTGGTGAAGAGGCACATTTATCGGCTTGTGTTATTGGTCGCGGTACTCGTGTAGACCGTCGCGCTCATGTACTGGAAGGCGCTGTCGTCGGTTCGCTTTCTACCGTGGGAGAAGAAGCCCAAATTAGCCCTTGCGTGCGCGTTTGGCCCAGTAAAAAGATTGAGTCCGGTGCGATTTTAAACATCAACTTAATTTGGGGTAATATTGCTCAACGCAATTTATTTGGGCAACGTGGCGTACAAGGATTAGCCAATATCGACATTACCCCAGAATTTGCTGTGAAGTTAGGGGCAGCATACGGTTCTACCTTGAAACCTGGTTCTCGGGTCACGGTTTCTCGCGATCAGCGTAATATCTCTCGTATGGTCACGAGATCGTTAATAGCAGGTCTTTTGTCTGTGGGTGTTGACATTCAGAACCTAGATGCAACAGCTATCCCCATCTCTCGTGTTGTTATACCTACAATGAAGGTGGCAGGGGGTATCCATGTGCGAGTGCATCCTGATCGCCCTGATTACATCCTGATTGAATTTATCGATGTTAAGGGAATTAATATTTCCAAAGCTCAGGAAAAGAAAATAGAAGGGGCTTATTTTAAGGAGGATATGCGACGGGCACAAATCCACGAGATTGGCGATGTCACCTACCCCACTCAACTCGTTGACCGATATTGCACTGCTTTTGAGCAATTGTTACGAATTGATACAATTCGTAATAGTCGGGCAAAAGTTGTCATTGACTACGTTTATGCAGTTTCGGGCGCGGTGTTGCCCCAAATGTTAGATCAGTTTGGTGCTGATGCGGTAGTGCTCAATGCGAGTCTAAATAAGACTGCTATGTCAGCAACTGATCGCGAACTACTCCTCACTCAACTAGGTCATGTGGTGGAAGCGTTGAAGGCGACTTTTGGTGTCCAAGTCACAGCGAATGGAGAACAACTCATTTTAGTTGATGAGTCTGGCATTCCCATCCGTGGGGAAATGTTAACAGCACTGATGGTAGACATGATTTTAACGGCTAACCCGAGAGGAACTGTCGTTGTGCCAGTTCATGCTTCCAGTGCGGTAGAACAAATTTCCCGTCGCCACGATAGCAAAGTAATTCGCACTAAGGCAAATCCCACAGCATTAATGGAGGCTTGTCATAAAAATCATAATGTAGTTCTAGGAGGTAGTGGCGACACTGGCTTTATTTTCCCTGAATTACATCCGGGATTTGATGCGATGTTCTGTGTCGCCAAGTTGATTGAGATGCTAACCATACAAGAGCGATCGCTTGCTTCCATCAGATCAGAATTGCCTCGCGTCATTCACAGGGCTTATACAATCCGCTGCCCTTGGACAGTTAAAGGCGCACTCATGCGCCACTTGGTCGAAACTCATCCAGCCCAAAATCTAGAACTTATTGATGGGGTGAAAATTTGCCAACCCTATGATGACAGTTGGTTATTAGTTTTACCAGACGCTAGCGAACCACTGGTACATTTGTACGCTAACAGTAATGATCGCGATTGGGTAGATGAAACTTTGCGAAATTACCGTGCCCGTGTCCAAGCTTTTGTAGAAAGAGAACAAGAACAAGTTGTGGCTGAGGTTTAAAATCTGAGTTCTCGGTTCTGGCACTTACCAGTAAATAAATCGACCGCCTTATTTGAGCCAACACCGCGCACAGCGAGTAAACGCGGATTCAGGCGCTTAAGGAATGCGTTGAGCCAACACCGCGCTCTAAAGAGACGCGGATTGTGGCGCTTAAATTGGGATTAGCTTTTCGTCCGATTTTGTTTGCACGTTGAGGACTATCACAGCTTACTTTTCTAGCCAATTTACGAACCGCTCTGCCGTTATACCAGGACACGGGGTTTCGGACTAGCCTACCATAGCTCGCGGTTTAGGGTCAACATTCCCGCGTCTCCAAAAAGAGCGACTCCGCCCTCGGGACAAGCCCTACGTGGGAACTTCCTGATTATTTGTCCAGTTGCATTTTCCCAGCACTTACAGCCGTGGATTATGAACAAAAACAACGCGGCTTAAGCATTTGCGCACCCTTTTAAAACTGTGTATCTTATAACCACTGTCAAATATTATAGCACGGCAGTTAAAACTACGAAGTCTGCTCTAGAGAGTACTCTCTAGAGCAGACTTCGCGCCCGTGTTACCTTTCCGCCGTCTCACCAAAAGACTGAAAAATCTGCCAGCCTCATTACAAGTAAGGGGTTTAGAGCCAACGTTGAAGCGGAAAAATCGCCCCAATTGTCAACTGGTATACAAAAAGAACAACTTTTCATGGGGCGATTTTTCCGGAGGCTGGCAGATTTTTCTAGGTAAAAGCCCAACCCCGATATAAATACCAGATGAAGTTCAAGAAATTAAATGAATTGAACTTCATATGAACGGGGCTACCAGGTATACCGCTTTATCTAGGTGTGAACCCAAGCGACTACGACTATAGATCTAGTTTGACGACTGGAGATTTATTTTTAAATAAGTCTGAAGGTGAAGATATACAAAAATAAACGTGTTCTGAATCCAGAACACTTTGTTCTTATCCTTGGCTGTCTGGGATGAAACCGTGGGCGACTTAAGTTGCCGTCCCATTGTTTCTATCAACGCACTGACTTAACTCGCAGGTTCCCCCATCTGATACGAGGATATCTGTTGATTGCCGACAATTTGCACTTCAATTAGGGTTGCAAACCGACACCTACATACATTCCTGCAAAAAGAAAAATTTAAAAAGCTTGCATTGCCTGCTGTCTAAGGATTCCGAATAGTAGCTTGATTTCCACGTCTCCTGTACTAATAAACTTTGCTTGATTTTACAAATTTGAGCTAACTGTCAAAAATATTACCCACTCCCGATTCCTTACTCCCTGCATTCACCTATTATTTTTGGTGTTGCCACACTACCGCAAGGCGAAAGTCAAAAGTCAAAAGTATTATGCAATGGGCTTTTTATGGATTTGAAATGGTTGCCTTATTTCCGCCGAGCGGTACTAGTATAAGCAATATTTCACCGAGTATAGCATAATTTGAGCAATAGCTGCGGCTTTGTAATTCTTATTTATTAATTGTCTTTTTCCTCACTAATTCCACAACGTTTCCACAAGCTCTGTCTGGGTTTTCCACAGAAGCTTCACGCAGTTATCGACTGTTGCCGTTTTACTGAGGATTAATGAATGAAGAGTGAAAAGGAACTTAAAAGACTGAGTTTTTATTAAGAAGTGTGACAAAAACTAGGTTGAGATCCTCATTCTTTCGTAAATGTTGAGTTTTTATAAAATGTTCTTAATATTTTGCAGCATTGACAAACCCACCCCCTTTTGCCGCAAAATGATGCGGCTTGCTTTTATATTGGTTGAACACCTACATAAAAACACCCACTAGGAGATCCAATAAATAAATCAGCCCACCCTTGGGTGCTACGTGGGTAAATGAGGTTCTGTGAACTACCACGTACTGAACTATCAAACGTCAGAAAAAACAACCCATGTAGCACACCACTCTCCAGAAAAGAGGGACTATTCGTGGATAGATAGATAAAAAAGGCTGAATTGATTTACAAAGCAGAGGCGAATACCTTAGCTGTTGCCAATAGCTAAGGACTGTAGATTCTTGCTCTAGGCTTCACCAAAAGCAAGATTTCCCGTTGCTCAACTTCACAGGAGAAAAAGAGAAATGAACGCAACAGTTAGCATCTTTACAGAAATACCTGAAACATTAGACGAATCTCTCAAAAACTACTTAGAAAAACATCCGGATTGGGATCAAAATCGCGTACTGACAGCAGCGTTATCCCTATTTTTACTCCAAAATGGAGATAGTGATCGCCGTGCCGCTCGCGTTTATCTAGAAACTTTGTTTCAACACTCCTAAGTGGAAATGTGCTTTACTAACAATGAACTCACCGTTTGATTAAACCCGGCAAAAACGGGCAAAAGTTACAACTTCACTTACCGAAGAGTGAATCGTTATTAATGAAAAAGACATCCGCGACTGAGCCAGAATTGCAGAAGAATTCTGTATGCAGGCAGGGATGAATTACGGTTGAGAGCCCACGATTTTAGTTATGGAGAAAGGCGAAATTTCATCTGAATGAAACCCGATTCGTTTAGTTGTGGGTTTCAAGCTAAATTCTGACTAAAAAGTAGGTAATAGATGGGATGTAGAAGGTCGTAGAAGGTAGATGAAAAAAGGGTCTGTACCCTCTTTTATTACATCAAACACTCATAACTTATACTGAGACATGAAGTCAGACGGACAAAATCATCAGGTAGATCTGCTTTGCACTATTTATGCAGTGTCGTGACTTCCTCAATTAAAAGAGTGAATTTATTATTGGTGGGTTCTTTCGACCTGCTACATACCTTCTACGGACTGCCTTCATTCGTGATTTCAAATGAGTGAATTTGAACGAGAGCGAGTATTAGAAGTTGTTTGACGGTGGAGATTTATCAGACATTTGAGGTTGAGTAGGACACTCAAACTTATACCCAACACCGCGTACAGTTTGAATTAATGCAGGCTGGCTAGTATCAACTTCAATCTTTCGGCGAATTTGACCTATATGCACATCTACAACCCTTTGGTCGCCCACGTATTCATAATCCCACACTTCCTGGATAAGTTCTGAGCGTCGCCAAACTCGACCTGGATGGCTAGCTAAAAAATGTAACAAGTCAAATTCCAGAGCAGTTAAGGATACTGGTTGGCTGTTAAGTGTTACCTCACGCCGCACGGGGTCAATCATCAGCTTTTCAAATACCAATCGTTTTTGTTCTGCTGTCGTCACAACCCGTTTGCGCCTCAAAATAGCAGCGACTCTGACTTCTAATTCTCCTAAACCAAATGGTTTGGTGAGATAGTCATCAGCGCCTTTAGAAAAGCCGCGAATTTTATCAGCCTCATCTGCACGACTTGTCAGCATCAAAACAAAAACTCCGTTCCGGCTTTGCATTTCCTGACAAAGGTTAAACCCAATGACATCTGGTAAATTCACGTCTAAAATTACCAGATCGGGGTTGAATTGCTCAAATAAACCTAAGGCTGTCTTACCATCTTCGGCAGCCTCTACCTGATAGTTCTGCTTCATTAAAAAGCGTTGGATTAAATTCCGAACTGCAGGGTCGTCATCAACTACAAGAATCTTGGCAGGAGCCATGACCATCACTTTGCACAAAAATTCATAAGATTAATAGGCTAATTTGCGCTCAAGGCGCAGTTTCGGTACTGGTGGCAATTAAAATATACAAGGCTAATGAGCTAATTTCCTGATTGTCCAAGTAATATTGCACTCAGGGAGATCGGCAATTACAGCGCTAATATTTTGGTAATGCCACCCCGTAACGTTGGTTTCAAGTTAGTAATTGTCAACCTTGTGTCCAGTTGGCAGATGCTTTATCCTTAGCCGCAGCAAGTGGGTAGCATAGGACACTTTACTTCACCCAGTTTTTTAGTAATTTAAAACGCTTCAATTTTAAATCGATCTGCGGCTTTATGACAAAAAGCATTCTCATGCTAATCATTTAAAATTTATTTAAGGCACTGTAAGTTGCCAAATCTGGAATAGAAGAGAAAATTTTTGCATAAAAACCGCCTTTTAGAGATTCCCATCTCAAATTCTAGAGTAAAGCCCCGATTAGTGAACGACATGAGGGGATACACGGAGTTAGCACAATATGTTAAAGTGACTATAGTTAAAATTACCAAGTCGATTAGACTTACCCGTGCTAATATCCAGTTAGGACATGTACATCGACTAAAGCATTGGTTTCGATCAATGTCAAACAGGCAAGCTGTATTTCCTTGATAAAAGACTGCTGCTGAGTGAGGCTGAAGTAAAAAACTCTCATGAGTGATCAAAATCCCTACGAAAAACTTGGGGTGCCAGAAGACGCTAGCTTCGATGAAATTCAGGATGTTCGCAATCGCCTACTGGAGCAATACAGTGGCGATGTTAAGCGTCTAGAAGTTATAGAGGCAGCTTACGATGCGATTTTAATGGAGCGCCTAAGGATGCGTCAAGAAGGCAAAATAAAAGTGCCAGAACGCATTCGGTTTCCAGAAGTAAGACTACAAGCACCTCCTAAAGAAAATTCAAACCTTCGCAAGCAGTCACCTGTCTGGTTGCAACGAATTCTAGACAAGCCAACGCCTATAGAAGTTCTGTTACCTGGCGCTTGGTATCTAGGTTTGAGTGCTATAAGTCTATTTTATCCAATGAGAAGCGATGGGATTTTGCAATCTGGGAATGACCAAGTTTTGCAGTTAGCATTGATTGTAGGAGTAGGTATTAGTATCTATTTTCTCTATCGTAAGGAAGGCAAGTTTGGTCGCGCCGTTTTGTTCACATTAATTGGTTTAATCATCGGCTTACTTGCTGCCGGACTAATAGCTGGCTGGGTTGTAACCCCAATGCGTGAATTCATAACTCTGAGTCCAAATCAATTTTCTACAGTGGTAACTTTTATACTGCTGTGGGTGATAAATAGCTTTCTGCGCTAGTTACAGTCGCTCTCGTGTTCAATCTTGTGAAACGAATAAAATAACTCAGGACTATTGTGGTAACAGGATAAAATCTACAGCAACTCTTAGATCCTTGACAATGATGTCAGGGTGATAAATTCCTAATTGAACTCGATCGCGGATGCCACACTCTACCGCGATCGCTTTAATACCATGTTTCTTAGCTGCAGTAAGATCGGCTTCAGTATCACCCACCATCCAAGTATCAGAAGCGGTTGGTAGCTCCGCTAAGGCTCGTGCCATTAATAACGGTTTATCATCAATGTCACGGGTTTTCACGTAGTCATTATTCAAGCAGTAACAGCGGTTTTCGGGAAAAAATCTCTCTAAATCGAATTTTTTAAAAGCATAATCTAGTTCCCAAACCCGACGCATAGTCATCACCGCTAAATCAACTCCCGCTTCTTGAATTTTCAACAGTGCGTCTACCGCGCCAGTAGCAAGCGTATCGTACTGGAAGTACGGTTCTGTATGTATGATTTGTCGTCTCAGGTGGGCAAAATCTTGTGCTTGTATTTCATCTAAAAGGGAAATAAGAGCAATTTGTTTTTCAGGAGTTCGCGATCGCTTTAACTGCCAAAATTCCGCTTTGGTTAGTTGTTGCACCTCCTGGTTTGAGCCTCGAGTTTTCTCCAGACAATATTGATAGACGCGGTAATAACGTTCAGAAACATCAATAATTGGACCATCAAAGTCTGTAATAATTCTTAACATAATTTTAAGGAATTTTCACTAAATATATAGAATACCACGTCAATTTCGCTCTAGTTTTTGAATTCAAGAACCAGAATCAACCAGATGACCTCTTTTAATTTGTTCTCGTTCGATTGCTTCAAATAAGGCACGAAAGTTTCTTTCACCAAAGCCTTGAGCCTGAAAACGACGTTCAATAAACTCAAAGAAAAAGGTAGGCTGTCCGAAAATGGGCTGAGTGAAAATTTGCAGTAATAGTGCTTGAGGAGTGTTTTGACTCCAATCTACAAGAATTCCCTGTTGGGCGATCGCTTGAAATTCTTCATCAGACAGAGGAAGTTCTTGTCGTTGTAACACTTGAGAGTAATAGCTTTTGGGGACTGGGAGTAAGGATAAACCACAGTCGCGAAATCTCGCTACCGCATGAATGATCTTGTCTGTACGCAAAGCGATATGTTGAATACCAGCTCCCTTGTTCACATCGAGAAACTCTTGAATTTGGGAATTAGCTGAAGCCGGCTCATTAATTGGCAATTGTATGGTGCCGTTACGCGACACCATGACTTGGCTGTGTAAACCAGAGCGCTCAGTTTGAACTTTAAACGTTTGCTGGCGCTGAAAACCAAGGATGTTTTCGTATAAAGCCACGACTGACTCTAAGTCACCAGCTGCCACATTCAGTACAACGTGATCGATAGCCGTCACAAAAGAGGGAGAAGAGAGGGACGATGAAGAGGATGGAGAAGCTATTTCCCCTCTTTCTATCAAAGTATGTGTCAGAGAACCCCAAGCAGCAATTTTTCCCCACTTGATGTAAGCTTCTCCCTGTTTGTGTTGTTGGACTGGCTGTAGAATTTTTGCACCGTGATCTACAGCAAATGCGATCGCTGCTTCTACATCTTCAACACGAAAAGTGAGATCTGCCACACCAGGGGGATGCTGACGCAGAAACTCAGCCACTGGACTGATGGATAACACTGGTGAAGATAGCACAAAGTAGACGGAACCACTTTTTACAACCTCCGTGCAGGTGTGAAATGAGTTTTCTGTTGGCAGAGCATAATTTGCTACCACTTGAAAACCCAGATGGCTGACAAACCAATCTCGCCACGCTTTGGCATCTTCTACATAGAAGTGAACGCGATCAATTTGCATAAACTGGAAAATTCAGCATAATAGTGAAGAAGAACTTAGAACAAGAGATGCACTTAATGAGGGATTCAAACCCGTCATTAATTGTAGACTACCAAGAAAATGCGATTTGACGGGAGACTTCTACCCAGAGTAAGCGCACTTAACCTGTAGAAAATTCATACAAAGTCACAAATATTGACGGACCGAAGCTTTTTTCTAGAGATGTTTGTGCTTGTATTCTACTCACTTTACTTCTCATTAAATCCTGAGTTCTGAGCTATGTGTTCTTCATTCTCTGTTGGTAGATTCTGCCATTTTCGCGCTCCTGCTTCTTGTCACTCCGAGAGCAGAATCTACCTAATAAATTAGTCAATATATAGCAGTGACCATACATTATTCTCTCACGCTAGAGACAAGTAAATCTTTTTGTAAAGACTCTTTTACCTGAGTTTGCAGCCAGTTTTCAAACAGTTCATTTATCAGTCGCTGCTGCATAGCCTCATCTAACAGAGCTGGCAGAAACTTTTCTACCCTTACAATAATGAACCATTCTCCTAAACGGGCAGGTGGTAAAAGCTGACCTGACTGACTTGACGCCAGCATATTTGCTAAGACTGGATGGGGAATTCCCAGCTCCACTGGACCTAGCGTACCTCCTGTTTGAGCTTCAGGACCTTGAGAATACTCGCGTGCAAGGTCACTAAACGATTGTTCTCCTTCTTGAATTCGGAAGTAAAGTTCTTGTGCAATCCCAATATCACTGACCCGAATCAGAGAATAAATGACTTTATCTAAGTGTGGCTTGCGTTTAAGGAAGTACGAATCGAGGTTATCTCCCCAAGTCGCTTTCTTGAAACGTTCCAGTTTGATATTACGTGTGACTAAGTAATCTAAGTGTTCGCGTTCTAACCCTCGGGCTTCTAACCATGTTTGTAATTCTACTTCCGCATTCAGCTTCTGCTCTTGGTAGAATTGCTTATAAGCTTGCATAGTTTCTTCTTGTGTCAAAGGAAAATCAGCAAGTGCATGGTCGATCATCATTTCTCGAACTAACTGCGGTAGTATTCCATACTGCTTAAGTAAGGAAATGATTTCATCAGCAGCAATCTTGCGATCACCTACTTGTAGAACTGAAGTCATAGGCTATTAAATTTGGCAAGAGCGAGATCAATATAAAACTATACAAGCTCAATCCTATCACTTTTATCAGCAAGCAGGCTCGTACTGTAAAGCCTCTGCGGTCAGCTATCACTTCACTCACAAGCAAGAGGCTAATAATAACTGGTAAAAAGATATTTTTTGTAGAGGACCTAGATTTAAAAAATCTAACTGAGCGAAATCAAGCGCTCGCAGGATCATCATGGGAAGTCTTTACCTAACAATCAGGACTAAATAAATCTTTTTTGGTTGTATACTTCGTGCAGTTTGTTGATATTAGGACTTACGCATTGACAGAAGAAACCAAATATGAATTATGGGTTTCAGGCATTTAGGGAGATCCTTAAAAATAAAATACCAGCCAATGTTGGTTAATTTGTCGTCTACGTCGGCTACACACAGATACTCGTTGTGTCAGAAGGCTGGTATTTTATTTCCACAGCAAGTGCCTTAAATCTGATTTCTCGATGATTTTTCAGCGCTCGCTATTTATCTGCACTTCATCCTCAAAAGCCTGAAATACCCCAATTTCGTTTACACACATGACTGTAAATTTTTACACTATATATCATGGCTTACATAGCGCTCGCTAGGGAGCATGAGGCGTTTTCCCACGCCCAGGCGACTGGCGAAGAGGAAGTTAGAGGACAAGTCATCAAAGTCAAACCAAACTATCAGTCACAAATTTGTTACAATTTTAATGCTTATATACCGAAAGAATTATCAGAGCGAGTTCACAATTGTAAAGCTTGTACTGTTGTCGTCAGCAAGAGCGCACAGCGAGTAGAAGGGGCAGTTAAATAAATTAGGTATTCTTCTGGTGGTTCGGGAGTAGTGAAGGTAGTTCACGGAATTAAAGTAGTTTAGAGTGTAGCATTCATCATAGACAAAATTATCGCAAGCATTTATTCTGATGAGCGCAACTAGCCACCGCCGAATTATTATTGGGGATGTTCACGGTCATTACGATGGCTTAATGACACTGTTGGAGGCGATCGCTCCCAATTCTGACGATCAAGTCTATTTTCTTGGAGACTTAATTGATCGTGGTCCCAAAAGTTCACATGTTGTTAATTTTGTCAAGGAAAGTCCTTACTCTTGTCTGCTGGGGAATCACGAGCAGATGTTATTAAACATTCTTACTAACTCCAATATCCCCAACCCAGCAGTACAAGCATGGCTTCAGGGTGGGGGTTACGCAACAATTGCTAGTTACCAACAAGCTGCAATACCTCAGGATCATCTGGAATGGTTCCAGGCGCTGCCCATATATCTCGATCTGGGGGATATTTGGTTGGCTCACGCTGGTGTTGACCCTTTAATTCCCTTAGCTGAACAAACTGCAGAAGAGCTTTGCTGGGTGCGAGATAGATTTCACAGTATTGATAAGCCCTACTTTCCCAATAAGCTAATTATCGTTGGTCACACGATTACCTTTACTCTACCTGGCGTAACTCCTGGTAAACTGGCAAAAGGACAGGGTTGGCTGGACATAGATACTGGTGCTTATCATCCTCGCAGTGGCTGGTTAACAGGACTTGATGTCACAAATTGGATTGTTTATCAAGTCAACGTCCTCAAACATCACAGCCTCCGCACCCTACCATTACAAGAAGCTGTGACAACTGTCAATGCAGCCAAGATCGGTGTTGAACGCGGCAAGCGAAGATGAGAAGAATCACTCCCGAACTTCAGGAATTAAGTAATGCTTGAATATTTGTTTTATAAGCACCATCATTTAACCCTTGACTCCCATTAGTAGGTTGATGGTTAATTTCGCGTTGAAGTTCAGCAACGCGATCGCCTGTTGCAGGGTGGTTGCTTAAAAATGCGGGACCGGCAGCAGGTAGTTTGAGAAGTTTTTTCATAAAGGAAACCATCTCAGATTGGGCATAACCAGCGCGTCCCAAAGTTCTTAATCCTCTTTGATCGGCTTCAAATTCATTTTTGCGACTGCGCGGAAGGTTTCGTGCTACTTGTACACCAAGTTGCAGCACTTGAGAACGGTTTAATCCAGATGCTGTTAACAGACCATTTTCGATAGCAGTTTGCTGCATCTGTTTGATTGCATGTCGCCCACCGATGTGACCCATTTCATGACCGAGAACACTTGCTAGTTGAGCTTCATTGTCTGCGGCTTTCAATAAACCTGTGTGAACGTAAACATAGCCACCCATAGTAGCAAAAGCATTTATACTGTTATCTTGAACGACTTGAAAAGTATAGGGGAGGTTGGGGCGATCGCTATCAGCTACCAAGCGCTGACCAACTTGCTGCACATAGCGATTCACCTCAGGATCGCGGTAAAGCTTAATATTACTGCTAACAAGCTGCTGATTGATCTGCTTGCCCAGCTCTACTTCCTGACGATCCGATATATTAGAAAGCTGAATTGCCTGAAATCCCTGCTGAAGTATAGGTAACCAGTCGAAAGCACGGGATGGCAACGGTGTGTTTAGGCAAATACCCAAGGCGACGATCACCGAAATCAACGGATAGAACCAGCGACTTGGAAAAAACCGGGATTTTACAGCAAAGCGTTTCCAATTCATAAATAATCCGGTCTGAAAATGCTTGAGTGAGAAAGTAAGATAATGGGACGGATTTGAAGCTTAATAAGTTGCCTTTTAAACTTCGCTGCTTGACTTTATGGCAGCTTTGCGACTAGAAATACCAACTGGACTACTCAGTTGGGAATTTTGTAACTTGTGATAGACTGTCGCATGACTATAAACCCCCTGCTGCTGTTAAGTTCCTACATTTTAAGGAATAGAGCTGCATCCCCATGCAAACCCGTGCTACTACAATCAATTACTCTGTTCTGAATCCAGGAAAAATTGTTATGGCTATTTTAGATTCCAAAGGTCGCTTATTCGGCAAGCTTAACATCCTCGATTTAGGTGCCGCACTCGTAATTTTACTAGTTATATTTGGCATCTTTATCTTCCCTGGGGGATCTGGTTCTATTGCCCAAGGCAATATCATGAAGCCTATTGAAGTAGATTTACTTGTCAGGGGATTGAATGTCCGCAACCCTCAAGACTTGTTCAGCCAGTCGTTAACAAAAGGTAACAAAACAAATATTATTATCCGCAATCAACCTCATGGTGCCATTGAGATTCAATCAGTTCAACCCCTGCCTAAAACAATATTAGTTACCCAACCCAATGGTACCGTCAAAGAGATACCCGATCCGAAAACCAACAATTTTAGTACAGATATGATTTTGACTTTAGCAGGTAAAGCGCAAATCACTGATAATGGTCCAGTTATTGGTCCAAGTAAGCTGAAAATTGGAGTTCCTATTGAGTTAGATGGCTTTAATTACAATTTTAACGCCACCGTCATTGACATAAGAATTAAGGACAAAGCTTAGGTTAAACGCGGAGTTTTAGAGACACTTCCACGCCTCGCGTCTCTAAAACTTCTGATTCCCGACGCCTGAGTACTGAGTACTGACTTGTTGAATAATAACAATTCTGACAATTAAATAATGAAGCAGAAAGTTATTCAAGCCTTTATCGTTTGTTTAATATATCTTCTTTTAAGCTGTACTCAAGTGAAGGCAGAACATCAATGGACACAACAGATGGAAGCAGAGTTTCAGCAGCGCTCAAAGGAAGTTATAACAAAAATAGCAGGAAGCAACTACGGAAATACATCTCAAGAAAATGAAAAGAAATCGTACCCAAGGGCAATGATTGATTTTCTGGCAGGGAACCGAGAAAAAGCGATCGCCTTTCTGCAATCTGAAGATGATGATGCTCCTCTTCACGCACATACTTTAGGAATCGACTTTTACTCAGGATTCACCCTCACTGGACAAGTCCGCAAATACTTTTACTTTGGCAAATATCTTGACTCAGCCTATCGTCAGCGGATGAAAAAAGCGATGCAAATTTTCACACAAGTAGATCCGCTGACACGTCGCTTTCCCAACCGCAGCCAGTTTTGGGCAAAAGATAACTGCGATACCTGGGTAGATTGTCGTAATACTGATAACTTGAGAGCAATGCGGGAAGTTGCTGTTTACTTATTTGCTGAGGAAACTGGAAACGAAGCAACAAAGCAAATTTATAAAGAACGTCTCACCAGAAATGTCCGTACTCTTTATCAAATTGGACAAGGTGAATGGGATTCGGAAAACTACCTAGAATACGCTGTGACAACCTATGCCGATCTTTACGATTTTGCCAAAGATCCTCAGGTAAAATCTCTTGCCTTGGCTGCACTTGATTGGTTTTTTACTTCCGGATCGCTTAAATATTGGCGAGGTGGATTCGGAGGACCAAGTAAGCGGGATTATAGTGGGGGGAACTGTGTTTGGTGTTCCCTCGCGACTCATGAACTAGGACTGTATTTTGGGGATTCCCCTGTGTCAGATCCCCAACCGAGTCCCAACTCAGTACACCTTATAACTAGCAGCTACCGTCCGCCTTTAGCAGCGATCGCTTTGGCGCGAAAGCAATTTGTCAAGCCAGTGGAACTACTGAATTCCAAACCAACTTATGAAAATTGGAAACCTGGTGGAGACGCCGCGCCACAGTTTTACGAAACTCTTTATTTCGGGAAGACTTTTCAACTGGGTACATTAGCTCAAGGTTCTGGAGGTGACTGGAATGGCTTCAAGATGATGGCTTTTAATCAACAACGAGGAGTTGATTACTTGATCGCCGCCACAGGAACAGACCCAACTCAAATTTCTACTTCGTCCAATGGTGATGATAATATTGCTCAATACCGCAATTTGACAATTTGGCTTAACGATCAGCCACATACGCCGTTTCAATTTTTTTTACCCAAGTCAGCCAACCTGGAAACCAAAGGTGGTGTAACTTTTATCGGCTACGAAAAGACATGGTTGGCGATCGCACCAATTCATCTTAAAATTGAGGGGATTAACGCTACAGCAACTGAGAAAATCCGAGAACGCTATCCCAATGACCAGATTTTAACTGCGGTTAGCACTGTCGAAGATGTTGGTGGATTTGCGCTTGAAGTCGGTGAACGGGAAACCCACGGAGATTTTGAGCAGTTCAAGCATTCTGTCTTGTCACGTTCCCACTTAAATTTAGATGGGGTACGCGTTGGTGTCGTTGAGTATCAAGGCGTTGTCGGCAAAGTAAAACTCCAGTATCAACATCAAGGATTACCAAAAGTTTGGCGAAATGGCAGCTTCCATAACTGGCAAAATCACGACTCTGTCTACCAAAATGCCCAAGGCGGTAAAGTGCCGATTTATCAAGGGTGGAAACAAGGTAAGTTAGAAGTGAAGGCAGGTGGCTATCAGTTTAGTCGTCAGCCACACTAAAAGAACTTACTGACTACACAACAGAAACCAGGTAGCAAGGGACTCGTTAATTCATCAGGTCTGTATAGGGTTAATGTAAGCCTTAAGATACCTTGCGATCGCCGATAGACTTCAACCTTTTGTTCAAGCCAACTAACAATCCAATATTCATGAACTCCTTGTACAGAGTACAACTTCAACTTGGCTTCTCTGTCGCGAGATTCATTCTTCTTACCCGGAGATAACACCTCAACCACCAATTCTGGTGCAGCGGTTAAATGTCCTGCTTCATCCAGTAGTTGTTCTAAACGTTCGTGACTTGCCCAGACAACATCAGGAATAACATTATCTGATTCTGAAAAAACGATGCCAGGGGTAACGGCAGGTTGACCCAAACCACTTTCATCTGACCATAGCATCAACACTGTCCCAATATTGATGCAAGCTGCTTGATGCTTCCAATCTGGTACTCTGGTCACAAACAGTTCTCCGTTAATAATCTCGTAGCGATTAACGCGATCGCCCTCAAAAATTTTTAGGTCAGAAGTCGTCCAACGGACTGGACTTGTGGTCGCTGACTGCATAGAACCGCTTGCCATCTTTTCTCCTAAAGTATAGCAAACCATACGCAAGACCCAGATCCCCGACTTTGAAAGAGTTATCGGGGTCTTGTTTTTCACTGAAACAGTGCGCTCGTGCAATTAATTTTACTTTTTACTCAGCACTCGTTACTCAGCACTGTTTCGGTGATTGATTTAGCAAATGCAAAAATTTTCGGATTAAACCAATTGTCACTGCTGGTAGTTCCAACTGAGGTGTCAGACCGACATTGTCTAGCTGTTGAAACATCTGGATTGCTCGCGGATTCATTTGGGCAAAGCGGCGACCAATTTCCGGACCGGTAAATTGAGACTGTTGTCCCCAAAAGATAGCAGTGGGAGTTGTCAGCTGTTGAATGTAAAGTGACAAATCAAAACATAAGTCGCCGCGTACAAAAGACAGTGCTGCGTATTCAGCATTTGGAAACTGTGCTGATTCTAGGTACGCTTCGACAATTTCCTCGTAGATTCTACTAGGTTGGACAAATTGCCGCTCTACCAGAAAACTGCGAATACCGTTAGTCGTAGCAATACCAGTACTATATAGTAATTTGTCAACCAGAGGAACTTTGACTATCTGAGCAAAGAAACTGCGCGAGTAATCTTCGCCGAAGTCGGAAAGCCCAGCTGGTGTTGAGAGAATCAGGGATTTGAATAATTCGGGGTAGGCGATCGCGACTCGAATGGTAAACGCTGCTGTGAGGGAAGATGCAATCACTGTGACTGCCTGCTGACAAGTTTGCTGCAAAAACTCTCGAATCGTCGTCAAATAATCTTCAACCTTATAATCACGCGCTGGATGTTCCGATCTTCCCCAACCGATCAAGTCTGGCGCGATAATGCGATATTCGCTGGCAAATGCTGGGTAGACTTTTGACCACTCATAAGCCGATGATCCCCCACCAAAGCCGTGTAGGAACACTAAAGTTTCCTTCTCTGTGCTAATCGTATCTTCCTGCCAAGGTGAGCTAGCGGCAGTATAGTACACCATTCTACCTAAAGAGGTAATTACGGAGCGTTGCTCGAATCCTGGTGGCTGAAACATAGGTAATAATCAATAGTCCACAGTCTATAGTTATTTTCTCATTTCTCCTTTTACTCAGCTATTACCGCAGATAGATTAAATGTAATATCTGCTGGTTTTTCGCTTCTTTAATAAGAAAATATGAAATCTTAGGTTTACTTGTAAAGATTTAGTGATTTTTTTTCAGCCTTTCAGGCTGTTTTTGCTCTAAAGCGTGACTCTAGCAAGAGTTATACTGGTAGCAGCGATAACTGAGGGGTAAGACCCCTTTACCAGTTTTTTATGATAGTCTATCAGAAACATTACTGATAAGTTTGAACGTCAGGAACACTGACAACGCTCATATGAATTAACCAACAGCTTTAATGATTTATCAAGCTGTTTGCTGGTTGAATAACTTCGGAAATGTAAATAGCAACCTAATTATTATTAAGGCAATGATTAAGCGGGGTGTAATGGTAAAGCAGATTAGTCTTCAATCGGACACAGAACTAAATTTTGAAGACTCTACGTTTGTGTTTAACAACTTTGATCTCCAAATAACTCCAGCTTCGCTCCAGGTAGATGAAGTCGTTGAACTGGACGACACTGTACCAAGATGGACTTTTTTAAATTTAGAAAATTTGAAGTGTTTTGAGGCAGTAGAGCAACAATACAAACAATACGGTGTCGTTTTTAGCAACTGTATAGCAATAGAACCCTCAAACCCAGCATTTCCTAAGAATTCTGGGACATTAGTGTTGATGGGAGCACCCAAAGGTGGATTTTTAGAAGTAAGTTTCTTGCAACCCGTCCAATCTGTAAGTGCTGTTGTCACAAGTTCCCAAAGGTTAGTGCTTTCGGCATACGACGGAGATTGCCAACTTCTAACCCAGGCCGTATTATCAGGAGCTAATCTGGCAAATTCTGACTCTACTGTACCACCCAATACTTTGATATCAGTATCCGCCAAAAACATCCATACTGTTACCTTCTGCGCTTTTGATGGTCAATTCACTCTTGATGACTTCAGTTTCAGTTTTTAATCAGATTTACGCTCACCATTAACTCTTAATTATTTATTTAAGATAATCTATTCTAGAAGCAAAAAATTAAATATAAAATTATGGTATGGCATCTAAACAAGAAGTTAAAACATACCTAGCTTACTGGTTTCAACTTGGTAAGAAGGTTATCACAAGCAACGGTGCGGCAACCTTAAAGCCGCATAAGGTCATAGTAGGCGATCACTACAGTGATGAGTTTGAAGAGTGCTGGCTAAAAATTGTGTCAGCAGGAGAACATTGTTATTTAGAAGGTACGCAAGAAACTATAGCAGAACTGCTGTCGCCAGCATGGGAAATTACGGATTGCGCGCGTTGCAGTATGTCTATACCTATACGGAGTGTAGGTATGCCTTCGGAGTTGTGTCCGTGCAATGATTTATCAAATTGGCCTAATACTGAATTACCACTGCCGCGATCGCCTGTTAACACTCAAGAACAACTGACAGGAATTCGCGATCGGCTTTTGGGCAATGTGCGATCAGCCAATGCGCCATAATTCCACTCCTAAGCAATTTTATTAACTCAACACAAAACTCAGATCCCCGACTTCGTAAAAGTTGTCGGGGATCTTGTTTATCTGTGTATTTCAACAATTTCCTAATTCATATCTTTGCTCCAGAGCTAACTCACCGTATATTCTGTAAACAGTCGCATGAATGGCGACTAAAATCCCAGAACAATATCCTCCTTTAGAACTCCTGCTGCCACCAAATCTTCGGCTATATCATCCTCTGTGCCATCCCAAGTAGCGCCAAATCTTACCATCCTTAATGTCAATGTGAATGACACAGCTATGCACCCAATCCTGTTGATCCCAACCAATATGAATGATTTGGTAATGATCAAGCTCAGGAGCGAAAATCGTCTCAACTTCAATATCCTCGTAAGCTGACTTCCTTTTTCCAACGATGGCATTTCCTCCTTGCAACAATCTGCATATGAGTCAACGCAAATTACGCTTGGAATTAATTCGTCCTCCGGAGGTTATGGACGTAGCAGGCATGGCTCAAGAAATTCAAGTTACGAAAAGTTATTGTCTTGGTTGTTGATGGCTTTGAGCTAATAGTCGTTGTCTTGGGAGTTTAGAAAATACTGCATTGGCTTATGAAAAGAATGCAATAGCCCTGTCATAATATTTCTGCAAGTTGAGGTGCATTCCTAGAAATGCACCTCCCAAAGCTATCTGTGTGTATTTTTCGGAAGTTGAGACTACCTAAATGTGTAATCAGTTTTGTACAGATGTACAACTAAATTGGCACAAAATATTCATGCGTGATTTATTTATAGAATTTATTATGCTCTGAGCCGTGGTTATACCGTTATTTTTCTTGAGCATATATTTCTAAAACAATACAGACTCTTTTAATCTATCGATAAATAAATTAAGACAAGCACTTTAGGTTTATGAAATACTCTCACGTTTTACAACATAGTGAAGAAGATTGCGGTGCAGCTTGTCTTGCTTCAATTGCTAAACATTATGGACGTACTTTCACCTTAAATCATATTCGTGAGGCAGTAGGCACTGGACAATTAGGCACCACTTTATTAGGACTTAAACGAGGGGCTGAAACCCTTGGATTTAATGCCCGTCCGGTGCAAACTTCTGCAGAACTATTAAACCGGATGAAGGAAGCGCCTCTACCAGCAATTATTCACTGGAAAGGGCATCACTGGGTTGTTTTATACGGTAATAAAGGTAAAAAGTGTGTTGTTGCCGATCCTGCAGTCGGCGTCCGTTATCTCTCCAAACAAGATTTAGCAGAGAACTGGGGAGATTGGTTGATGCTATTGGTGGAACCAGATCCAGTTCGCTTTTTTGCTCAAAAGGACGAGCAAGTTGGTGGGTTTTGGCGTTTCTTCAGTCGTGTCTGGACTTTTCGCGGAATACTGGCGCAAGCGTTACCCTTAAACCTCGTTTTAGGACTGATGTCTTTAGCTTCGCCTTTTCTGCTGCAAATCCTGACCGATGATGTACTGGTTCGAGGTGATACCAAGCTACTGACAACTGTGGCGATCGTTGTGGTAGTGATGAATTTTATTTCCCGCAGCCTTTCATTTATCCAGTCTCACTTAATCGCTCACTTTGCACAACGCCTACAGTTAGGTTTAGTCCTAGAATTTGGTAGGACTATTCTCAGGTTACCTCTTTCTTATTACGAAGCACGTCGCAGTGGAGAAATCGTGAGTCGCCTGCGAGATATTGACCAGATTAATCAGTTAGTGGCTCAAGTCGTTGTTGGTTTACCCAGCCAATTTTTTATTGCGCTGGTTTCGTTTTGTTTCATGATTTTTTATAGCTGGAAACTTACGGCAGTAGCTGTATTAATCTCCGTGGGAATGACTCTATCTACGATAGTTTTCCAACCAACTTTACAGCAAAAAACTCGTGAGCTTTTAGTTCAAGAAGCAGAAACACAAGGCGTTTTAGTAGAAACCTTCAAAGGCGCACTAACGCTTAAAACTACAACGGCTGGACCGCAATTTTGGGATGAGTTCCAAACCCGATTTGGTCGTCTTGCTAACGTGACATTCCGCACAATTCAAATCGGTATTATTAATAATACCTTCTCAGGCTTGATTTCTGCTACTGGCGGCATTGTTTTACTCTGGTTTGGTGGCAATTTGGTGATTAACCCGGCAGAAAACTTAAGTATTGGGCAATTATTGGCATTTAACTCAATGAATGCCAATTATCTGGGCTTAATTGGTACTCTCATCGGTTTCGTAGAGGAGTTTACTCATGCCAAAACTGCTACACAACGCTTAACGGAAGTTATAGACGCGACTCCAGAAAATGAAGGCGACGAGAAAAAGCCTTTTGCTAATATCCCTGGAGATACTGACATTATTTGTACGAATGTAAACTTTCATTATGCAGGTAGAATTGAGCTTATAGAAAATTTTTCTTTAACAATTCCTGGCGGTAAAGTGACTGCTCTCATCGGCACATCGGGTTGTGGTAAAAGTACTCTTGCCAAACTTATTGCTGGGTTATATCCACTACAATCTGGGAATATTCGCTTTGGACTTTATAACCTCAATGATCTTTCTCTTGATTGTCTCCGCCAGCAAGTCGTTCTTGTTCCCCAAGATGCTCATTTTTGGAGTCGTTCTATTGTAGAAAATTTTCGCTTAGGAGCACCTCAGGTTACATTTGAACAGATTGTGAGAGCTTGTCAAATTGCTGGGGCCGATGAATTTATCACTAAACTTCCAAATAAATATCAAACTATCTTAGGAGAATTTGGTGCCAATATTTCTGGCGGACAACGTCAGCGACTCGCAATAGCACGAGCGATTGTTACAGATCCACCAGTCCTTATTTTAGATGAATCGACTGGTGGACTCGATCCAGTCAGTGAAGCGCAAGTGTTAGATCAACTCTTCCACCATCGTCGCGGTAAAACTACAATCTTGATTACCCACCGTCCCAAAGTTGTTAATCGAGCTGATTGGATCGTATTGCTGGATGGAGGTAAACTGAAACTTCAAGGTTCTTTGGAAGAATTGTACTCCAAACCAGGAGAGCATTTGGATTTTTTAATTTCCTGAAATTTTTATTTGTTAGTTGTTATAGCGCTCCAGTGGAGGAGTCGTGAAAATTATTTTTTGAATGTAAACGTGCAGGGGCAAGCCTGTAGCTACCGCTCCTGTAAAGAAATACAGAGAGAATTTCATATATCTACTAACAACAGCCAAATAATACCTGATAAATACATACTAAAAACTAACAATCAACACAGTATTATGGTTTACGTTCCCAGTCAAAAACTCCTCCCTACATTTCAAACTGATGAGTTTCTTCCACCTATTAGTCCTTGGACATCTTTAGCAGGAATATTTCTTGTTGGAACTGTCGGGACTGCGATCGGTGTATCTTCGTGGGTTAAATACAATGTGACGGTAAAAGCTCCCGCAACTGTGCGTCCTATAGGAGACACTCGCTTGGTGCAACCGGAAATGGAAGGCACCGTCACAAGTATCTTGGTTAAAGAAAATCAAATTGTCAAGCATGGGGATGTCATCGCCCGTCTTGATGATGAGCAACTGCAAATCAAAAAAAGCCAGTTACAAGGTAATATTGAGCAGAGTAAGTTACAACTTGTTCAAATGTATGCTCAAATTAAGAGTTTAGAGGTTCAAATCATCGCTGAAAAAAGAGTTGTCGAGCGGACAATCGCTTCTGCAAAAGCAGATTTAGCACGCAATCAGCGAGAATATCAAGATCGGCAAGTGACAACAACAAGCGAATTGCTTGAAGCAAAAGCAAGCTTGCAAAAAGCTTTTACTGATTTGCACAAATCTGAGGCTGATTTAAAGTTTGCTGAGGTTGATCGCGAGCGATATAAGCAACTTTCAGAAGTCGGAGCATTAAGTGAGCGTGACTATGAAGAGAAAAAATTAGTTGTCGAACAGTCACAATCAACACTTGAAGGTCAACGAAAAGCTATTGACATTGCTCAAGCAAAAGTTTTAACGGCTCAAGCTGCACTCAATCCCACCCGAGCAACGGTAGCGATCGCTTCTGAACGTATTGCCCAAGAAATTGCTAAAGGTGAAGCAACTATCGCCACTTTGGATAAAGAAAAACAGGCTTTAATTCAGCGGCGAGTTGAAGTTCAAAACCAACTCAACCAATCTCGGCAAGATATCCAACAACTTAATACTCAACTGCACAACACCATTGTTCGCGCTACCAGTGATGGCATCATCCTCAAGATGAATTTACGTAACCCCGGTCAAGTTGTGCGAGTAGGAGATGCTATTGCCGAAATTGTTCCTCAGAATTCTCCTTTAGTTATTAAAGCAATGGTTCCTGGTGGAGAATTTAAAAAAGTTGAAGCAGGTCAAAAGGTACAATTGCGAGTTGATAGCTGTCCCTATCCTGATTACGGAACCCTCGAAGGTACTGTCAGCACTATTTCTCCTGACGCCATTACACCTCAAAATAGTAACACAGGTTCTACAACGCCTGCTCCCAGCTATTTTGAAGCAACAGTAAAACCGGAAATGTTAAAATTCGGACATGGCGTTCATCAATGCTCTATTCAAGCCGGAATGAGTGCCACGGCTGATATTATTTCCAAACAAGAGACAGCACTACAATTCATGTTGAGAAAAGCAAGGTTAATCACGGATGTATAAAGGGTAATGGGGCATTGTCTCTAATACTTGCTTGAGCCCTGTCTTGCTCATTACCCATGATTTATCAGCAACTCCCTATAACCATGTATTTTTAGGAAATTATAAAAGTAAATTTACGCCAAATATACTGTCTATTTACGACAGTATATTTGGCGTAAATAGGTCTTGTTTTACCTACACTTTGACTCATAAAATAGAATAATAGCTACCTATAAAAATGCTTTTAAATATACATAATGTATTTACAAATTGTAGTTTTAACTATTTCCATATTGACCTTTGTCTGGTTTCTAAGATATTTCTATGGAACTAAGCAAGCATTGCAGTGGTGGTATTCTAGACAGTCGCTAAAGCTTTCGTTAGAAGCTGAGAATATTAGAGATAGTTTATTGCAAGAATCTTTCACAATGCGCCGCCGTTTAGAACTTTTGCCTGTAGATAGCATAGCGTTATCACATACAACTCAAGAACATTTACAGCAAATTAATAATTTCCATCAATCCTTGACGCAATTAAGCGATCGCCTTTCTCCGGCATACATACAAGATAGCTTACCTTTAGCAATTGAGTCCTTATTAAAACTATGGGTAGAATCTCATCCTGATCTAGATTTATGTATCGACATGCCAAAGTACTGGGGGCATGAACCAGCAGAACGCAGTCTGATCATTTTAAAGACTCTAGAAGAGTTGCTAAGAATAAGTTTGTCTAATTTGGTACAACTATCTATTTATATTAGCTTAAAACAACACAGAAATATCAATCAACTTGTAGTACAATTCACTTATCCAGATATATCTACACTGATCTTTCACTCTCAGAAATCGGAGTTAAACTATCTTTGCAAAAGTTTTCGATTTTTAACATCAGGTAAATGTTTTTATCGCAGTCAAAAGGCTAATATGGCTTGGTATTTTTACTGGTAACATAAAATTAATTGTTAACATTCAATAGCAAACCCTTATATTTTTCCCTTAAACAAAGTTTATTCATACTTTAAAAAACATTTATAACCATAATTTATCTTAGTGCAAACTTTACAAAGTATAGAAGATTTGTCTATAGAATTGTATTGTAGTTTACAAATACAGGAAGTAGTATTGACCAGCTTACGTTAGGGTAGGGCCGTGTATAATTAGTTTGGGCAAGGTGCAAAGGTCCTAACAGCTTAACCCATCAGTAAAATCTAAGTAGTTTAAGTAACTGTTCTTTCTTCTAATTCACCATTCTCAAGCTAAGAGTTAGCAGATATTACAAAAACTTTAAAATGTTATGTTCAGAGAATAGTGTAGATTAAAAAACAAGCTAATAATTACGTACTACCAGGTGTATCCCAAGGCGTATAAGTATAAACCCACAGGTTAGAAGCCTGAAGTTGGACATATGTAAACGCCAGGACTGTAAAGCGAAAAATCAAGATAAGAGCAGCTTACCTATATTGAGTTGCTTGCAGAAATATGCTGTGTCCGTGTAGCCTTACCCGATTGGGTTAAAGGTACAGAATTGGTATGCTCGCCGTACTTTATTACAAAGATATGTTAATGATAAACCAAACTTTAGCAGCAAAGGCTTTGCTGAAAATTATGGTGATTGATGACCATGAGTCAGTTTTAGGTGGAACAATCGCTACATTAGGCAGACATTACCCAGATGCCCAACTGATGACGGCTCTCACTGCTAATAATGTTCTTAATCAATTAGATAGTTTACAGCCCGATCTACTTGTCATGGATCTTTCTATTCCTGACAGCCCTGGGATGACAGCGCAACCTAATGTTGGTCTTCAACTGCTCAAAAATGTGATGAAACGCTATCCCGACCTAAATCTTGTCGTCCAAAGCGCTCATGTCAGAACATTAATCAGAATTAGACTTGACATTGACAGTCATAGAGGAGGCTTTACAGTTGCAGATAAAAGTCTAACTAGCAAGGAAATGCTGACTAGAGTAGATTGGGCGATACAAGGATTAACTCATACAAAAGATATCAAAGGTATCCATTTCGGATTAGAAGTTAGACCAGAGTGGCTGCAAGTGCTAACTTTAGCATTTCAAGAAGGACTGCAAGACAAGGCAATTGCAGAGCGAATTTGTGTATCTGAACGCATGGTGCGTCACTACTGGAGTAAACTGCAAGACGCTCTAGAAGTTTATCCTGAAGAAGGTAAAAATATCCGAATTCAAACTCAAATGCGAGCACGAGAAGAAGGGTTGATTGATTAGTTAGGAGTTGGGAGCTAGGAATTTGTAGTCAAATTCGAGTAGGGTGGCTAATGCTCGCTATAACTGGTTTAAACCTGCTATTGTAAGGCATTGCCCATAGATGTATAATATGAAATTTTTCATGAATAATTTAGGATTGCTAAGTCTGTCGGCATAAATATTTATCGTTGGGACAAGGTCCTGTGACACTCTTGTAAAAAGCAAATGGATAAAGGGTTTCAGCTTAGTTTACATTTCTTAACATAGTTATCTTTAATTGTGCCCATTTATTGATAGGAATTAAGAGTTAGGAATTTGTAGTTAATAGTGAGGAGTGAGTAAAGAATAAAAATTAACAAATGACAGAGTTTAGTCTTTGGAAAAGAATCAAAGAAGAAATGACTACTTTGCGTGTGGGTGCTTTAGCAGGTAGTGTCGTAATTGTGCTAGTCATTATCCTGCGTATAACTGGCGTAATGCAATCTTTAGAGTGGCTGGCTTTTGATACTTTTCTTAGTTTGCGCCCCTCAGAACCTATTGATGAACGAATTACGATTGTGGGTATAAATCAAGATGATATCCGTCGTGTTGGAACTTATCCTCTCCCTGATCGTGAAATCGCACTGCTGCTAAAGAAGTTACAAAACTTACAGCCAAGAGCCATCGGTATTGATATTTTTAGAGATGTGCCTATTGAGCCAGGTAATGATGAACTTGTCTCCATAATTAAAGAAAGTAAAAATTTAATTTTGGTAGAAAAAGTCTTACCAGACAAAATCGGTACACTACCTAGATTACCAACTCAAAAAGTGAGTTTTGCCGATCAAGTTACGGACAATGACGGCAAATTGAGACGGAGCTTGTTGTTGGTATCAACAGATCAAGAATACAAAACATCTTTGTCTCTAAGTTTGGCAAAAGCTTATCTGGCTTATGAAGGGGTTAGTTTAGAAATGAATTTGCACGCTCGCACTCCTATTAAGTTAGGTAAGACTAAACTTCCCCATTTTTTTTCCAACTCAGGAGGGTATATACGCGCAAATGTAAAGGGAGTTCAGATACTACTTAATTTTCGTAATAGTCAAGAACGATTTAGAACCCTGACTTTGGGTGATATCAAAACAGGAAATTTTAACCCAAAGTGGATACGCGATCGCATTGTGATTGTTGGGATGACCGCTCCTAGTGTAAAAGACTTCATCACAACTTCTGCAATTACATCTACAACACCAGCGATAGGACAAGTTTATGAAGTGGAAATTCAAGCACATGCTCTTAGTCAAATTATTAGTGCAGCGTTAGACTCAAGACCACTGTTAAATACTTGGTCAGATGGATGGGAATATCTGTGGATTGTAGAGTGGGGATTTTTAGGAATTAGTTTTGCTATGCTGATAAAATCTCCCTGTAAAAATTTTCTAGCTGTTTGTATTGCTAGTACAAGCCTGCTAGTCATTAGTTATTGGCTTATTGTCTGGGGTTGGTGGGTTCCAGTCGTACCAGCAATGCTTGTTTTCTTTTTCAATAGTATCGGACTGACAGCTTTATACCAGTATGACCGAGCTTTGCAGTCTAAACTTCATGCTCGCCAAGTTATCATTGAACGTACATTTGAAACAATTCACAATGGACCCCTGCAAACACTGGCAGAAACTTTAAGGTACATTCGAGATCGAAGTTTACCGATAAATGAGTTACTTCCGTTTGTGGAAGAAGAATTAGAAAAACTGAACTACGAACTGAGAGGAATTTATGATTTTTTGCAGCGAGAACCTCTAAACCAAGACAATAGACTTTATTTAAAAAGAGGTTTAGAACTCAATTTGCAAGAGCCATTTCACGAAGTTCTTTATCAAGTTTACAGCCATACTTTGGAACGCGACTTTCCCGGCTTTAAAAGCCTTCAATTAATAGAACGTACATTTAATCCAATTGACCCTCGTCAATTGAGTATTGAACAAAAGCAAGGACTTTGCCGATTTTTAGAAGAAGCTTTGTGCAATGTCGGGAAACATGCTATAGGAGTTACCCGTCTCGAAGTTATTTGCACAAAAAAACAAGGCTGGTATATACTCAGTGTCTTGGATAATGGTAATGGTATTAACTCATCTCATGAAAGTCGAGGAACACAGCAGTTTAGGAATTTAGCAGGGCAACTGAAAGGGAAATATAGACGAGAGGCTGTTTCTCCTCAAGGCACTCTTTGTGAATTGTCTTGGCCTGTAGCAAAATTTTGGTTTTAGTAGCATCTAATATCGTGTCCGGTTATTGTGACGATGCAGAGCATTTGGCATAGGATGCAGAGGCGTCAATTCACGAAGCGAAGCCTAATATGATGCAGACATGGCTTTTCATCTGTTACACTCCCGACTCGAGCGGCTGAGTCCACGCTTTTATAGAGCGTAGTCTTAGCTCAAGAAAATTTCTTATATTTAATTAGGGCTTGCTATAACCTAGTACAACAAGGCAAAAGTAAAAAGTAAAAAGTAAAAAGAAAGAACAGTTATTTTATAAGCTTTTTACCTATTTCAGATGGGTGGGTTATTTCCGCCGCTCTGTACTAGCATAGTACTACACTTTAGTTTCTAAAAAAATATACTTGTTATCTTCTTTTCTTAGAGAAAAAAATCTTTCAAAAACTTATCTGGCAACTTTATCAAAATTTTATTTAAATACTTAAGTAAAACTTATAAAATTATTATTAAATTACAAGACAAAGCTGAATTGTTTTCCGTACACATAGTAATGCATTTACCAGACAATAATGACACTTTTAGTTTAAAAAAATACTAAAAATGTCATTATTGCCAATATTACAGCACAGAAACTTTGAATGTGAAAAACAATTTGTGTATTTACAAGCTAAATCAGCTTACCTAAAAGTCATAGAAATGGAGACAAAAAACTGTATGAAGAAATACTCAAGTTTAATTTGGAGTTATCAACTATTTTTCCTACCTTTAATATCTAGCTTTGTCCTCGTACCTACACCCAGTCAAGCTGTTACTTTTGCTCGCTCTGAAGGAGAATTCAATTTAACTAACATCAGTGAAAAACCTTTAGGAACTATAACTATCACTGATACCAATACCATTACCATTGCTAAAGATGGCATGGTGGATGCTTTTGCCCAAGCACAAGCAACTTTTCAGACTCATCCACCACAAGCATCCAATTCATCTTTAAGCGAAGCCCTTGGCGAAGGTAGAGATTACCTAGGAAATGCACAAAGTCAGGCTGTAGTTATCGCTAACTTTGCTGTGGATGCCAATAAATCTTTTTCTTTCGACTTCATATCAAATTTAAACCTGCAAACATCAATAGACAATCTACCAGCAGAAAATGCAAGAGCAACGGGAGAGGAGTATTTCACATTAATCGACACTGATAATAACAGTGTTTTAGAGTTTTTTAACATTAGAGGTAATTTAAACACTCTTGCCGATGATGATTTTATCGCATCGCAAAAAAGTAATAACGTAACTTTAAATAAACTACTGAGTACGTCTAATTTTGGAGGTCTTCAACAAGAAGCTACAGTTAACGTTCAAGGTTCGCTACAACGATTTTTTGCTAACAAAACAAATATAGCTTTAGTAGAAGTTAAGAGGAATCAGGCTACAGTTCAAGCGCCTGAACCGTCAACTAACTTGGCTTTACTGTGGTGTTGTAGTGTAATTAGCTTTGCAACTAGGGCTAAACGTAAAGTAAGTAGCTCAACATCATGAATCAGTTAATAGCTACAGTCAACAATCCACGGCTAAAAGCCGCATGGCGTAGGGACTACTTCTTGAAGGTGAGCAAACGCAGTGTTGGGTTTGCTCACTGATTGTAAGAATTCAGCACACATTCGTCAGAATTCAGAATTTATCAGGAGTCATACCATTTCACGAAAATCTTGATACAATTCGCTCAAGAACTGCTCAAGAACTGCATCCCCTGCATCCCCTGCTTGCCTAAATGTATCAACTTTAAAGTGAAACGGTATTACGGTGTGCCTTGGAACCCCCTTTCCTAAGCTTAGTCCGGGACTCCAGGATATTGAAGAATTGGCTTAGTCTTCAAGAATCCCACGCCTAGAAGGCATGGGAGTGTCAAACGGGCAACATCTTACCAAGTGTTCAGCAAATCCCTCAAACTCACCCGGTATGATAGAGAATAGACCTCTTGAAAAGTGCGAAAGTAACTTTTACACTGTTGTCGGAAAAGGTGTGCAGATGGAAAGGAAAAGGAAAAAACAATCGCTTTGACCCAACTGACTTACCCTTTGCCTCAATAAATACAAGAAGTCTGATCAACAGCCAAATTCAGTAAGAGGAAGGCAGGCAGAACACTGTGCAGATAACTTTCTTAGGGACGAGTTCCGGTGTACCCACGCGATCGCGCAATGTTTCCAGTGTCGCCCTGAGATTACCCCAAAGGGCAGAGATGTGGTTGTTCGACTGTGGCGAAGGTACTCAGCATCAAATTCTCCGGAGTGACTTGAAAATCAGTCAACTCTCCCGAATTTTTATCACGCACATGCACGGCGATCACATCTTTGGGTTGATGGGTCTTCTGGCAAGCTGCGGTTTGGCTGGTAATGTACAACGTGTTGACATATACGGTCCGCCCGGATTAAATGAATACCTGCAAGCAGGGTCGCGTTATTCCCACACGCACTTTTCCTACCCTGTCAAAGTTCACGCCATCCGTCCGGGAATTATTTACGAAGACGATGAATTCACTGTTACCTGTGGTTTTTTGCATCACCGCATTACTGCTTTTGGCTATCGCGTGGCGGAAAAAGACCGACCAGGACGCTTTGATATAGAAAAAGCCAAGATATTGCAAATCCCTCCCGGTCGCGTTTACGGTCAACTCAAGCGCGGTGAAACAGTCACCCTCAGTGATGGGCGAGTGATCGATGGCACCCAATTATGTGGACCAACAGAGATTGGACGTAAGATTGCTTATTGTACAGACACAGTTTATTGTGACGGCGCAGTGGAATTGGCACAGGATGCAGATGTGTTAATTCACGAAGCGACTTTTGCCCACCAAGATGCAGACATGGCTTTTCAGCGGTTGCATTCCACAACGACAATGGCAGCGCAAACAGCTTTAGCTGCTGGAGCGCATCAATTGATTATGACTCATTTTAGTCCGCGCTACAGTCCGGCAAATTCTTTGGATTTAAAGGATCTCCTTCAAGAAGGTCGTGCTATTTTTCCCAATACAGATATGGCTTACGATTTCATGACATATGAAGTCCCCAGGCGGCGAGAGAAGGAGTTATCTGTAGCCAAGATTTAGACATGACCTGCACTCTAATTCGTCGCTGTTAAACCTGGCACCTTGGCGTGCTGTGGGAAGACCTGGCTTCGAGCAGTTGCATCTCGTTCCAGTTATGGAACGAGATGGCTTACGAGTACGCGCCAAATTGCGAAACACGACAGATAATCGACTTTACCTTTAGTAACAAAAAGGGAAAAAATTAGCCCTTATCTTAGAACCTATGCGATTACTCTTACCCTGAGTGCCATTCGACTCAGACCGTTTATTTAAATTTAGGCTAAAAATTCACAATTTCAGAAACCCAGTTTCTCCACTTTCACAAATCATTTATAGCAATACATATTATCCGTAAATTATTTTTAAAATTTACAATATCTTTAATTTTGATATGCAACTTTTTCAAAGGTTTTGTCTTTTATTCAGTAAATAAAAACACAAGTATATAGGTCTTGCCAAACTTCTTCAAAGATGTTAAGCAGTTAATAATCAAAAAAACTACACAATTTTACGAAGAAATACCAAAAGCGTTATTTGTGATCAACTAGCAAAATTTTTACTACCATCAAATGAGAAATCAATTCTTGATTGCTTTGATTTTCTACCCCCACAAGAAGGTTTAATTTTTTTATCGTATAAAAGTTGATTTTATTTTAAATATCGAGTCTTTTTCTATACTAGATTTCTGTATTTTCAATAATTAAAAATGGATATATTTTTTTTGCTCTAATAAAAATATTATTTTGAAACACTCATTCATGAAAATGTAACCACTGTATAAAAGCAGATATGTCAGCTATTGAGGATATAGTAAAGATTAATAAAAAAGGTTGACTATCTCAAGTAATATTGTCACATTAAGTTGAAATGAATTGGATTTTTGTGTCAGCATATTTGGTAAATGATAAGTGTTTTAGGAGAACATTAATTACAACATGGATATGAATAGAGTAATCGTATGACAAAGGTAGGCAAAATATTTTACAAACACTACTTAGTTAGACATATATAGTGCGTGATAGTTGAAAAAAAGGGCATTGGGATTTACGGTTCGTGATAATTACCTATGACCCATTAGCAACCCTAACTATATAACTAGCAACTTACCTTACATAGTGTGGTTCAGTAATAGAGGAATTTGATAGTGGCTGATATTGGTCTGTATCGAGGGGAACTGGTTATTACCTCTTCAAAAAGTGCGGTGGACATTAAACAAATCTCTACAATTCTGCTTCGCCGACGCTTGCAAATACTGGGTGTTTCTTGTGCAGTCTTGTCGGTGGCAAGCCTTTTAGCTTCAATGGCAAAACCGACATACCGAAGTTCCATGCAGATTTTGGTGAGTTCTCACCCGATAGATAATCAAGTCAGTGTAGACAGTGAGTTAACTGACTCCAATGTTGATGTTGACTACGCTACTCAGTTGAAACTGATGCTAAGTAGTTCTCAAATGATACATAAAGCTGTAGATTTGCTTCGTTCAGAGTATCCAGATATTACAGTAGAAGAAATCAAAGGTAAGGGTAAACAAGGATCTCTAGTTGTAAATTTAGTACAGAGTCATAAAGGAATTAACAAGATTCCCAATCAAGTATTCGAGGTGTCTTTCAAAGACGACGACGCTGTTAAAACACGAAAAGTTCTTCAAGTTCTACAAAAGGTCTACCGAGACTATAACATAGAGCAACAAAGGGAGCGTATTTCTCAAGGGCTTGCTTTCGTTAACGAACAACTGCCTAAAGTTAAAGAGCAGATGGATCAAGCTCAGAAACAATTGGAACAGTTTCGTAAGAGATATAACTTGCTAGATCCAGAAGTTCAGGGAAAAATGCTTCTACAGTCTCTTGCTGATATCAAAAAACAGCTACAAATTACTCGTGCACAGCTTCAAGATGTCAAGGCTCGTTCCAATAACATACAGCAAGAACTGGCATTGTCTTCTCAAAAAGTACTTGCTTCTTCTAGTGTGAATCAGCCAAATCGCTATCAAACATTACTTGGGGAGATTCAAAAGACTGAGATGGCTTTGGTTCAAGAGCAAAAGCGCTATACAGACGACTCTCCAGCAGTACAAAAACTCATCAAGCAGCGCCAGACGCAAGTGGCTCTGTTGCGAGAAGAGGTTGCTCAACCGCAAACTGACTCTGTGCAACTGACACCACAAGTTTTTCTCACCTCTGGTTCCCCAAACAATTTCACGGCAGTTGTATCATCGGGATTTTCAACAGCTAGTTCACTGAACAATTTGAGCCAGCAAACGAATGTGACGACTCCACTGACACAAGGGCAAATCACAGGGGTTGACTTGAAGTTGGTGTTCGAGTTAACCAAGGTGCAGACTGCTGTTTTGGGACTTCGTGCTAATGAAAAGAGTCTCGCTGAGTCGGAAGAGCAAATCCGTTCAGAACTTAGTCAATACCCCAGCTTAATTGCAAAGTACAATAGTCTGCTGCCTGCGGTGGAAACCAATCGCAAAACACTCGATCAACTTATGGCAACGCAACAATCTTTAGGACTCAAGATTGCTCAAACTAGGTTTGGTTGGCAAATATTGGAAGAACCCCAATCGGGAGTTTATGTGGGTAGTAGCAGATTGTTATTTTTACTTGGGGGAGCAGTTATTGGACCGATTTTAGGTGTTGCAGTAGCGTTAATGTGGGAAATGTCCCATGACGCTATTTATTCTGCCCGAGATATACACAGATTGACAAATCTTCGGTTACTGGGAACAGTTCCGAAACTACCACAGTGCCGTCCAAAAAAGAGGGTTTTTGGTAGGCGGCATCAAGCTGACTCGCCAGACATTTACTCCTGTTTGCCCTCTGATGAAACACTGGATATAGCGTACCAAAACATTCAAATATTAAAATCTTCCTTACCCTTCAAGTCTCTAATGTTAACTTCAGCACTTGCAGGGGAAGGTAAGTCAACTGTAGCGCTGGGGTTTGCGGTTAGTGCAACTCGAATGCATCAAAGGGTACTCCTGATTGATGCCAACTTGCGATCGCCTCACTTGCACAAAATTTTGGAGCTTTCCAATGATTGGGGACTCTCCCTATTATTGATCGATGAAAAAAATACTCCTCTCCAAGAATACATCCAACCTATTCACCCCTCCCTAGATGTTTTGACTGCTGGACCCATATCAGACGATCCGATCAAGCTACTGAGTTCTGGACGGATGAAAGAACTGCTCGAACTTTTTGAGCAAACTTATGATATCGTGCTGATTGACGCTCCTGCCATTTTAGATTCAGTCGATGCTAGGATTATGGCATCCGTATCCAATGCGATCGTCATGGTTGGGCGCATGGGATTGGTAACCCGAACAGCCCTTGCTCAATCTACAGAAACCTTGAACAAGTTAAATTTGATTGGGATTGTTGCTAATGAAACCAGCAATTCGACTAAATAGCTTTTACTGTTTAGCGGTCGCCATCAGTAGCAAGCAAGCTAAGTAAGTCGGCATAAATAAATGAAAGTTTGTAGTAAGTGCTAAAGCGCTGAAGCGCTTACTACAAGCCTTAGATACCTTAGTTAGGGTATCTGGCACTTCATAGTGGACACATGGTATAATTTATGTCATTATGGGAGCTTGTTCTGTGCATAATTTTCGTTGCCACGTAGACTACTGCCATAAAGTCTACGTGGTTTTTTTATGAAAAGAATTGATAGCTAAAAGTTGAATGCTGACCTGGCTCCTCCAAATATTACTTTCAAAGCTGAGTGCTGAAAATTAAACAGCAGAATCACGCAGAAGATAGAGGCATTAGCCCACCTTATTTCTTTATCTTCAACAATGTATGGAAAAATATTTTTGACAGGAGGCAGCTATCACTACTCAACTTTCCTCTAATATCCTCATCCCCGAATGGCAGAATTCAGCTATTGCCCAAGCCTTGGTAAATACGGCAGAAATTTCTAGGTATTGTGCAGCAAATGCCAATACAATAGATAAAAATGGCGCTTTTCCCGAAAGCGAGTTTGAGCTAATTGCACGAGCTGGTTTGTTAGCTGCACCTCTCCACCGCAACTTAGGTGGGTGGGGAGCGGGAATTGATGCAGGTGTCATTTACGAACTGCTCATGGTTCTCAAGCAGATAGGACGTGGAAATCTCGCAGTCGGTCGAATTTATGAAGGGCACGTCAATGCCCTGCAACTGATTCAAACATTTGGGACTACTGAACAAATTGAAGCATACGCTCTTGATGCAAGAGAGCGTCACAAAATCTTTGGCGTCTGGAATGCCGAAGCATCTGATGGTGTTAAAATTATTCCCCAAGATAATGGCCGCTATCGGCTGTCCGGTTGTAAAACCTTTTGTTCTGGCGGTGGTTACGTTGAGCGTCCGTTTGTTAACGGAGCATTACCCGATGGTAGTTGGCAGATGTGCGTTGTGCCAATGGATGAAGTGAAGACAGTGAGCGATCCCCATTGGTGGCAACCTGCCGGGATGCGGGCAACTGCCAGTTATAAAGTCGATTTTAGTGGCGTTGAATTAGAGGAATCTGCTTTAATCGGTAAACCGGGAGATTACTTCCGACAGCCTTGGTTAACCGCAGGAGTGATTCGGTTTGCAGCAGTGCAACTGGGTGGGGCAGAAGCACTGTTTGATGCAACTCGCCAGTACCTTCATTCCTTAGAGTATACAAACGACCCTTATCAACAAGAAAGAATTGGCAGAATGGCGATCGCTATCGAAAGCGGTAATCTCTGGTTGCGGGGTGCAGCGGATAAAGTTGCCGCTTATGCTCCTGTTTTTGGTGGCTATCCCACAGTTACCAACACACAGGTAGACAGAATAGTGGCTTATACCAACATGGTAAGGACGGCAATTGAACAAATCTGTATAGATGTGATGCAGCATTGCGAGCGCTGTGTTGGCACTCGTGGTTTGCTACCGCCAAATCCTATAGAGCGAGTGATCCGAGATTTAACGCTGTACTTGCGACAACCAGCTTTTGATGCGGCGCTCTCCAATGCAGGAAAATACGCCCTAGCTCAAACTAGTCCTGTTGACATACTATGGTGTGATGAATAACCAGGTTACTGCTACATTACCGCTCAGCGATCCCACTGCTTTGCCCTTACGATCAGTCAAGGAAATTGCCCAAAGCAAAGTCGTTGTCATCGCACCTCACCCAGATGACGAGACATTGGGATGTGGTGGTGCGATCGCCCTCTTGCGTTTTCTCGGCTGCGATGTCCGTGTCTTAGTCATGAGTGATGGTACACTTTCGCACCCTCGTTCTCAGAAGTTTCCCTCTTCAGTGCTGCGTTCTCTACGTGAAAGTGAAACACTATCAGCTTTGAAAATACTTGGAGTACATGCGAGTGCCGTTACCTTCCTCGGCTTGAAAGATGGATCAGTCCCGCTCCTGAATTCTCCACTCAAAAGCAGTGCCGTAGTTGCTTGTCGTAATTATCTCGCAGAAATAGCACCGCAAACGATCTTTTTACCGTGGCGCTACGACCCGCATCCAGATCATCGTGCTTCTTGGAACTTAATTTATACAGCCTTGAGGGAAATGTCACTCTCACCCCGATTAATTGAGTATCCTATCTGGGATTGGGATGAAGAGCAACAAGGAACAGGGGTAGGTGCAGGAGAGGGAGATAGGGAGAGTGGGGGCAAATTTGAAGAAAATTCCCCTATTCCCCCTCAAGTCATCGGTTGGCGGCTTGATATTGAGACGATGTTGGAGTTGAAAAACTCTGCGATCGCCGCTTATCGTTCTCAAACCACTAACCTAATTGATGATGATCCCGAAGGCTTCCGTTTGACACCAGAGATGCTGTTAAACTTTACCCGTCCTTGGGAAGTCTACTTAGAAGTCAAGACTGCTGATAGCTGTTGCTGAGAATAGCGAATAGGCCGATCACAAACTCTACGAATTAACTCTTGGCGCTCTTGGCGTCTTGGCGGTTAAATAAATTAAGCTTTTTGATCATCTTTGTCTAAGTCCTGTCGAATAAATATTACCAAATCCTTTTCATCCAAATGAATTTTGCTCGTACTTATTTAATAGAATGAAATTAGCCATTTTTGATATTGAGGGAACGCTAACCAGCACATATGATGTAGATAGTCAATGCTTTGTTAAGGCATTTGCTGAAGAATTCCAATTCAAAGAAATTAATACAAACTGGGCGAGTTACGGACACACAACTGATTCTGGTATAACTTTACAGATTTTTCAAGAGTGCCTGGGACGCATTCCTGAAGCTAACGAATTGTCCAGGTTCCAGACAAGGTTTGTAGAGTTATTGCAGGAACACTACACGGCAAATCCAGAATTGTTTTCAGAAGTACCGGGAGCAGCCGTAATGTTACGGAAACTCGCACAAGAAAAAGATTGGGCGATCGCAATTGCGACAGGAGGCTGGCGTGCGTCAGCTTGCATGAAGCTAGAAGCTGCAGGGTTAAATGTAGCAGAACTCCCTTCCGCGTTTACAGATGATGGAATTTCCAGAGAAGACATTGTAAAAACCGCGATATCAAGAGCTAAAGCTGTTTATGGTCAATCAGAATTTGAAAAAATAGTTTGCATCGGCGATGCTATTTGGGATGTTTTAACTGCTGGTCAACTGCAACTAGCCTTTGTTGGTATTGCTGGCGATGAACAGAAGAAAGTCTTGGATGATGCTGGAGTTGAGCAGATCGTAAAAGACTTCTCAAATTTTGACCACTTCTTAGCGGCCATGAACACTGCCAGCATTCCCAACCTCAATAAACCGCAGGTGCAAAAGCATTCGCTCAGACCTAGCTATTTTGAAGCTCTTTACGGCACAGATCCCGATCCCTGGAAATTCGAGACGAGTGAGTACGAAGCTAACAAATATGCTAATACAATCGCCTCTCTACCCAAACAGCAATATCATTCTGCTTTAGAAATTGGCGGCTCTATTGGCGTTTTGACCGAAAAGCTAGCTCATCGCTGCGACTCACTGCTATCAGTTGATGTCTCAAAACTTGCTCAAGATCAAGCAATTCAGCGCTGTCAAGACCTTCCTCATGTACGCTTCCAGATTATGCATTTGCCAGAGGAGTTTCCTGACGAGATGTTTAACTTAATTCTAGTTTCAGAAGTGGGCTACTACTGGTGCTGGGAAGACCTGAAAAAAGCACAAGCAGTAATACTTAATCACCTAGAACCAGGCGGACATTTGCTCCTGGTTCATTGGACATTGTATGCCAGTCATTATCCCTTAAACGGCGATCAGGTTCATAACTCATTTTTGAAATTGACCCCAACTCAACTGCGACATCTCAAAGGTCAACGTGAGGAAGAATATCGGCTCGATTTGTTTGAGCGAGTTTGAGTAGGGGCGAACAGCTGTTCGCCCTTACCAACGGTGTAGTTCATTTAGGTGAAAACAGGACTATATAAAAAGCCAGACGTAAAAACTCCAACCTTATCACTTTATAGTTTATCAACACCTGAAACTAATTACTTTTCTGCTGATCTAACCAACTAAATAAATCAGCTATTGATGAAATTCTCAAAAGCGCCCTTCCTAATGCTTCTAGCTTTTCCAAGTTTAAAACTTGAACTCTCTCAATAATTGACGAATCAATTTCACCAAAGCGCTCATTAAGTAAAAACATACAGAATCTAAGCGCTTCTTTTTGTTCTCCCTGTTGTTCGCCCTTCTGCAAAATATCCTGATAAATCACTGACTCCTGCATAATATCCTCGCTCAATAACTGACGAATAAAATCTTTTTCAAATCGTAAACCTGCTAAAATCTCCGTGTAAGCTGCGATATTCTGCCTTGTATCCCTATCCGAAATTTTAGCAATACTTTGGGCAACCTGGGATAGTAACCCTTGGGGTGAATATGTCTGTGTTAAGGGTGCTAAGGGCAACAATGCAGGATTATCCAGAAATAACGTCGAATCTTGCTCCCACATTCGTACAACTTGATAGCGGTGATTTGTCATCTCATTTACATATTCTTCGGTAAAAGCGATTTCATTACTTGTTTCTTGCAAGAAAATCACTACCTGCGTTATTGGAACATCATACTGTCGCACTAACCTGACAAAATAATCCAACATTCGTAAGGGAATAGGAGTTTCAGATTTTGCGCTTGTTTGAAATTCCAGATGCAAAATACGGTTCTCTGTTTGTAAAAATGTCACAGAATCTGCTCGAATCGGTTCGATGCTTAATTCAGTCTTTAATACTTCAATTTTTCGCGGTTCATCAGGTAGCAACCAACGCGCAAAATCCGTTGGATATTTTTCTGCTAATATTTTACAAACGTTATCAAAAGCCACCAATTACACCAAAGCTTATACTGATATAGTAATTATAAAATTACATTCACTCTTCCCAAAAAGTTTTTCCCACCGACAATTAGGGGATCTGTTGCAATCCTAATTGAAACCTGAAAAAATCTGTAAAACGTATAATTTATAACATAACAATAAAGCTATCTCGTCGGTGAAAATCAGCCTCTGTGCCTTGATGAGTCAAAGCCCAGTAAGTTACCTCGCCGTTTCTAAGTTTGATAACTGAGGCGATCGCTATTTCGAGGGCTTGGGTTGGTGTCACAATTCGATCCAAATCGACATTTAAGGCAAGTGCTAAACTGTCTGATTGGTGGTGAACGCTAAACGGAAGTGTCGTAAAGGCTATTTCTTCTTGCATTCCTTGACGATACCCGTCAAAGCGATAGACATTCCAGTTTTCGGTGGGGGAGAGGTTGAATTCCCAATACCGTTCCGAATCCTTAATGCCAAGGAAGAACTCAAAGCAGGTGTCTTCCCACAGTTGATGCCTTCGTGTTGGTAAATCTGATTGTGTACCAATTATAACTTCCTTAAGGTTACCAAGCAGTGCGTAAGTGATGGTGAGTTGATTTGCAGATCGGGCGATATTACCTGCGATTTTCAAATTAGGCAGGGACTCGGTAGAAAAAAAGGGTTGTAGAGAAAATGTCTGATCGTTCATTTCATGTCTTGGATAATCATGCGAATCTTTGTTTCCTGGGATTCGATATTCTCAGTCAGCTTAAACTGAACAAGTGCCCTCGCCAGGTTATGTCGTGGGTACTTGACCTTAAAGTATACATCTCCAGCTAAGTAGTCAGCAAAGAATCGCAGTCCCAACTCAAAAGCAATGAGACGAATTGCGTCGTATATATACGTATAGTCATTCTCAGTCAAAAATTCCTTTGCTACCGATAGATAACCTTGTAAGATTCCCCGACAGATGTCTGTATCAAAATAAACACTTTCCCACTGATTGGTTTCTTCTCCTACAGGATTACAACCAGAGCGCAAACAATCGCCGATGTCGTAATGTACCAGACCGGGTTTAACAGTGTCTAGGTCTATCATGCTAACGGCAAGCCCGGTAGCAGTGTCGAACATAACGTTGTTTATTTTTGGATCGCCGTGCATTAGACGCAGGGGGAGGGTGCCTTGGGCTTTGGCATTTTCCAGGACATGTGTACAGACTTTGCGATCTTCTATAAACTGCAAGCAGTAGTTTACTTCGGTAGATTGATGTAGCCTAGTCTTTGCCAAAACTTCCTCATAATGCTGAAGGTAAAGCGGTGTAATATGGAACCCTTCGAGGGTGTCAGCAAGTTTTTCCGGAGGCAGATCGCTGATCAGATTGTGGAACATACCCAAGGCATAGCCAATTTCTTCAGCTTGTTCTGCATCGCGCATAGTGTCGAAAGACTGCGTGCCTTCAATAAAACTGATTGCCCGCCAAAAGGAGCCATCTGCATCTTGATAGTAATCTTGAGTATCTTTCGTCAACAAAACTCGTGGCACTTCCCAACGGCGGTTGAGGGGGTTACTTTGCAAACGTTTGCGAACATGCTCAGTAAAAGTACGCATGTTTTGCATAATGAGTTGAGGCTGGCGAAACACTTGTTGGTTAATGCGTTGCAGGATAAAACGTTGTTCTTCAAGAGAATCCTGGCTAACTAGAAAAGTATCATTTATATTACCATTTCCAAATGCTTGAACGCCTGAAACCTTGCCTTGAAGAGCGAATTGCTCGGCAATGACAACAAGATTGTTTATCTCCTGTGTTTGAATGTCTTTTGTCATATTTATATTTGAGTTGCACTACTTCTTAAGCGATCGCCCTCACTATTGTCTTCTCATTGTGGGTCTGTTGATCGCAACATAGCTTCATTTCATCGGTTTGATACCCAAAATCACACCAAAGCACATTTTTGATATAGCAGTCCTAAATCATTTGTGAAAATCTCTCTCTTTCTTTTCTTGGCGTTCTTCTCCCAAGGGGAGACGCTGCGCGAAGGCGTCTTGGCGGTTCATTCAAACAATAATTTTCACGACTCCTCAACGACGGATTGCTATATAATTTTGCTAAAATTTTAGAAAGAGCTTTTCTCAAATAATGTAAAAGATGGTGCAATTAACCACGAGCATTATCTCTATAACCCATGAAAAATATGTACTTTTTAGATACCAGCTATATTTTAGCTCTGGAAATCAAAAAAGCCGTGATCGCGATCGCACCCTCACAGAAAAAGCCGATTCAAGTCCAACAAGGCATCTTCAAACCCAGGAATTGGAACTGACTGATTGGGTAGAGAAATTTGCTTACTGAGATAGCTAAAGTTTTTCTGAGCATTTTGATACGGCTGACTGTGACATTCCAGTTGACGATCAGGCAAATTCACGATCCAGTAATGACAAATTCCTGCTTCTGCGTACAACGCCAGCTTCGTTGTTTGATCATAATCTAGAGTTTTGTCGGAAATTTCAATCGTCAACAAAATATCTTCAGGATAGGGATGGTGCGCGAGATAATCTTCATCTCTTCCCCGTGCAATGACAAGATCTGGTTCAGGCTCACTTTGATTGGCGAGGGTGATCGGATCTTGACTGCGGATAACTGCGCGATCGCCTAAAAGCCGATCCAGTTGGCGGCACAAAATAGAACTACACACTGTATGCGGCGTTCCCTTTGCAGTCATTTGAATTAGTTCTCCGCGAATCAATTCTATGCGATCGCCCTCCGTTAGGAATCCAAGTTCAATCAGCCGATGATACTCATCGATTGTGAAAAGCTTCGGTGTCGCAATCATAGAAGATCTATCATAATAGGCCTGTTTCCACTTTAGCTTCCCAACGCCTCAAACTGCTGCCAGCAGAGGTACAGGGCACGGGGGACGTGAAAACAGCCTTTCCATTTCCCGCCTTTAAGGTTCAACAGAACTTCCCCACGACGATTGAGATAGCCAAACCACTCACCGTGCAGAGGATCGGCAAAGTGCGACCAAGCGTATTCATGTATCCTCTGATACCATTCCCAACATGCCTCACGTTTTGTCAGGCGATAGCCCATTGCTAAGGCAACTAAAGACTCCAAATGTACCCACCAAAGCTTTTGATCCCATTCCAGTTGCTGCGGAGGATGACCATCTGCATCCATAAAATAATACAATCCACCGTGTTCGCTATCCCAAGCAAAATTTAGAATATTTAGCACCACATCAACAGCTTGGTTAATAGTTTTGGTATCGTTGCGGCGACGGGCAATATCCATAATAAACCACATGGCTTCGATACCGTGACCGGGATTAATTAAGCGTCCTTCAAAACAATCAATGTGGGAACCATCGGGAGCAACGTTTTCGTACATCAGCCCCCGATATGAGTCAAGAAAATCACCCATAACTTCCCGAACAGTCAAATCTAGGACATGCTCCAGCGTTTCATTAGGCAGCAGCCATTCCATTTCCAAACTCAGGTTGGCTAAAATCATGGGCACTGCCAAGCTTTTCATTTGACGTGTACCGGGATAAGTCTTGTTATAGTTGCCCTTAGGGTTATCCTTGCGCCGCAAAACGTTGTTGTAAGCCTGCAATGCTACATCCTTTGCCCAATCTTCCCCAACAGCAAGAGCATATTGACTAAATGCCATCGCCGCAAAGCAATCAGAAAAGATATTGTAGGGTTGTACCAAAGGCTTGCCTTCACGAGTGAGAGCAAAGTACCAATTGCCATCAGAATCTCTGCCGTGTTGTGCGAGAAAATGAGCACCATTACTGGCAATTTTCAGCCAGTTTGCACGTTTTTCTATCTGGTTGCAAAGCATTGAAAATGTCCACACTTGGCGGTTTTGTAGCCAAATAAACTTATCTGTGTCATAAACCTTGCCTTCACGATCCAGGCAGGTAAAATAGCCGCCAGACTGCCAGTCGAGCGAGTGTTTTTCCCAAAATGGGAGTACGTCGTTGAGAAGCGCGTTTTTATAAAGTTCAGCAAGCACTTTAAAATCCTGCTTCATAAATCGCCCTCTAAGCTAAATTAGTACTCTGGTGATTGTATTTTTAAATACAATATTTTAACAGTATTCCTTGATTCTATTTTAAAACACCCAGCAACGATACTTGAGCGCCAATTTGACAGATTTTCCACGCCTAGGCATGTAGCGGAAGTCTCCGTCGGCTGTATAGTACGTATTTTGAAGTGTAGCTTAATACAATAAATAAAACTTATACGACAGATAATACAGGTATACAAAGCTTCGTTATATTTGTCGCAGTTGTGTGCTTTTTATCGATCAAGTACCGATATTTTTTCAGAGTCATAAGGGTTATTTATAGTTTCAAGATTAGTGTTCTTCTTGTTAAGAATTATCAGAAATTCGTTTTAAGTTCGGTTAATTACTTAACAATTGACTTGCTCGTTAATTGCTGAGAGTTAATAGTTAATTTCCATCAACCATTGACTATTAACTATTAATCGAATATAAATATCTGATAAGTATTTAATAGGAAATGATGTGATTACTGATATCAAAAATTTTTGGAGTCATAACTTCGTATTTATCATATTTTGTAGAGAATTTTAAGCAAGGTTTTATCAACAGTATCTTAAAAACAGGTTTACCTCTAATCAAACTTTATAAGGGAAATGGGTAACACGGAAGAAAAACACAATTCTCCAATCACCCATTACCATTATTATTTTTTAATTCCTGGTAGCGGCACTTGCAGCTTACGTGCTTGTAGACGCAAGCTCTCAAGGCGCGATCGCAAATCATGAATTACTTGCTGAATCTCTACGTTTGGCCAACGAGAATCCCAAATTCCTTCCTTTTGCTGACGTAGTTCTACTCGTTCAAACAACTGACCAAAAGTTTGGGGTTGTGCTAATTCCTGAACGAACCATTGGGTTGTCACACCTAAGGTGTTTGCGAGAACTGCGATCTCCTTTTCCGATGGCGGATAACCGTTAAATATATTACTCCAAATTATCCGCAATTGGTAACGTGCTCGCAAGCGAGTTTCAATTGCTGCTGCTGACTCCACCAAAAACGCCTGCTTTTGCCTCCCCATTTTTGCCCACTCGCTTAACTGGTTTGCCATACCCACGTCAGTTCGTCCGGTTTCCCTTGCTGAAGTCACAACCCTTACTAAAGGACTGCGGCGAATACGGGCATTCACTCGCATGAGAGAACGGCAAAAAGCGACATCCTCTGGCGTTCGGACAGCAGGTAAGCCTCCCGCTAAGGCATACATCTCTGCTGTAACTGCCAAACTTGCTCCATTATATTGGTAGTGTCGGGGAAAAGGGTCATAAGGATCAGGGTCAAGGTAACTTTCTAATTCTGCAATCAAATAACGGTAGCCCACTACTTGCAGGTGGCAAGTTCTGGCATAGGGGTGGAGTGCAGCGCGACCATTTGCTTCTGCGAGAATTCTTCCTCCCACTGCATCAACACCGCAGGCAATTTCATATTGGGTGGCAGCAACCCAAGTTGGACTCACTTGGGAGTCGCCATCAGTGGAAGCAATTATCCCTCGTCTGTTTCCCAAACTGTTTAGGCGACGGTATGCCTCATCCATCAAAATCTGCCGGACTCGACCGATGTAAGCCTCGGCAGGAGGTAGAGTTTTCTCAACAACGTGCAGTGCTAAGTCTGGATGTTGTTGGGCAAAGTCATAGGCGATCTCTACTGAATTATCAGTGCAATTATTTGCTAGCAGAATAATTTCGTAACATGTTGGGTTTAAGCGCTGTCCTTTTAGATCTATCTGTTCTGCTAAGGCAGTGAGGGTTGCTGCCAAATGTTCTGCTTCGTTGCGGACAGGAACAATAACGCAAACTTCACAATTGTGTGAAGGTGGTATTTTGACTAAAGGTTGAGAAAAGTCTATACAGTCAGCAACTCTTTGCAAACCCTCACTTTCGATAAAAACCATTTTTCCATCTCCGGGAAAAAAGACAGAGCGCATTCATCTGAAACTTGCCTTTTTAATTTTTAATTTACACAATTTATTATTTGAAGTTCATGACTCAGTTTTCATCCATCTACGGAAAGATTAGTGTTAATTGAAACTCTATCAATAGATTTAGCGGAGAAAATTTGGAAGTTGTGCCTTATACAAAATAGCGTTTACAAAAGGTATTTGGTTATTAGCTATCAGCTTTTTTGTCAGTGATTCTCACTGCTTCCTATCAAAGAAATGGCTCACTCAATAACAGGAAAAAATTCAATTTATTTCTTTTAAGTATAATAAAAAACTTAGATAATTCGCTTCACCGCGATTGTGCTGTTAATAAGCCGAAAGAAAGAGGTGTTACAGTTTACAAAAAGTCACAATAATGCTGACAATTATGAGCTATGAGCAGACCAATGCAAAAACTGAAACAAGTTGTTAATAACCTGCTCTTTGTTCGCCAGAAACACTCACTAAGTAAGTCTCAAGGCACCTCTAAGCATCAAAGCCTCAACGCGTTGAATCGACTCAACCTTTCCTTAGGGGATGTTCGAGATGTCTTTGAACCTTATCTAGCAATCTTCTTAGCCACCGACCGTCACTGGAATCAGGCGCAAGTAGGTATTGCACTCTCCACCACAAGCATCGCCGGAATTGTGGCTCAAACACCTGTAGGTGCCTTAGTTGATACTTCCCAGAATAAGCCAGTGCTGGTTGCACTTGCTACCCTAGGCGTTGCCGCTAGCTATATGGTGATCGTCCACTTTACAAATTTGTTTGCTGTAGTTGGTGCTCAAGCTGTCATCGGTATATCAGCAGTGATTGTAGCTCCAGCGGTTGCGGCTATCTCTTTAGGATTAGTAGGGCAAGACCGTTTACGTGTTCGAGTGGGGCAAAACGAAGCGTTTAATCATACAGGCAATGTGGGTGCGGCAATTATCGCTGGTTTGTTAGGTCGGTTTGTCGGGCGAGTCTGGATTTTTTACTTTTTGATGATTCTATGTTTTGCCGCTATTATTTCAGTCTTTCAAATTCGCAATCGAGACATCGATAATAGTCAGGCGCGTGCAGATGACAAAGAAAATCATGATGGGCAGCAGCGGACTACGGTGAAAAATTTGTTAAGTGATCGCCGCCTGCGGATATTTGCTTTGTCCGTCATCATCTTTTACCTTGCCAACGCAGCGCTATTACCTTTAGTCAGCCAGGAATTAAGTGGAGGTAAGCAAAATGGCTCTTCTGTTTACGTTTCTGCAGCGGTTGCGATCGCCCAGTTGATTATGATTCCCATCGCTGCTTGGACAGGAAAAACTGCTGATCGTTGGGGAAGAAAACCTTTGCTGCTCATTGCCTTTAGCGCCCTCTTAGTACAGCGTTGCATTAATTCGTAGCGAATTTATCCATCATCTGTGCGACT
>CALMVQ010000162.1 GCA_937873135.1 uncultured Scytonema sp.
GAAGCGTTAGCGACGAAGCGCGAAGCGGTAGCGAGGCACGAGCGTCAGGAGCGTCGGCACGAGCGTCACCCGTTAGCGAAGCGTTAGCGAGGAACGAGCGTCAGGGTTGCTTTATTTACGCGCCCGCTGTACTAGCTGATAAGTTCTGACTATTTTTGGAATTAAAATTATCAACTTAGAATTAAAAAGTAAAAAGTAAAAAGAGAATCCCTATAAAAAGAATGTGCGGGAATTTTAATCATGACGCAAAGCTCGCTGAACAGAAGATTCTGTCTGGTAGACTTCGCGCCTTGCAACTTGCGGCACTTTACTAGGGAAAAAATATGAATTTTATTTTCTCTAAATAAATAATGGTGCCTTTAAACCGATTTTATTCCTATGAACTTTTTACCCCTTCGGGGTGACGCTCGTTCCGACGCTCCAACTGGAGCGAGACGCTACGCGAACGTCGAAGATTGCTGACGCTCGTTCGCATGATTGCGTCTCCCCTTGGGAGAAGACTCGCTGACGCTAACGTCAGTCGCTCATGGGGGAAACCCCCAAGATCGCGCTGGCTCACTTTTTACTTTTGCTTTGTTTGGTAATTTTTAATTGTTCAATTAAGGATATAAGCTTTCTGTATTGCTGCCTTTCTTAGTTCAAAAAAAAAGTTAGTATCAATTTTTACATGAAAATGTATTAATTCTAGGACTTACGCATTGACAGGAAATACCAAATATGGGGTATGGATTTCCGGCATTTAACCTTGATTTTTCGACACTTTTTAGGCGATGCCTGCGGCGGGCTACGCCTACGCTATTGATCCTCGGATAATTGATAAAAGCCTGAAACGACGTATTTTCTTTAATGCACAAGATCAGAAATTTGTACAGTGCGTAAGTCCTAAATTAGTCGGATCTTTGATAAGTACATTTCAAGTTATTTTGATGAATTTTTTCACTTTTAGAAAAAGAAACGTAGCGAATTATACTTAAAAGGCACAGGGGCACAGATAGAAATAACGCTAAAATAAAGTTATGTAAAGTAGCAATAATTTTCCAATGTAAGGAGGGCAACTGGACGCACGCTACTACAAGAAAAATCAATGCAATATTGAGGAAATTTTCAGCAAAAAAGCTGGAAATACATAGCCTGGAGAGCAAATACTTTTATCATGTGCCGATTACTTGCCTACATAGGTTCACCTATATCTTTAGAGCCTTTACTATATAAACCAGAACATTCGCTCATAGTCCAGAGTTATCAACCTAAAGAAATGATCTCCGGAGTAGTGAATGCTGATGGCTTCGGCATTGGCTGGTATACGCCTTCCAGAAGTACCGAACCATTTACATACAAAAACACATTACCTATTTGGAATGACATTAACCTGTCTAGTCTGAGTCGTTATGTGGAGTCAGATTGTGTAGTCGCTTATGTTCGCAGTGCTACACTCGGTCAAGCGCTGGACTTTAGTAACTGTCAACCATTTAAGCATCAGCGTCTGTTATTTACTCACAATGGTCGGATCGAGAAGTTTAGGCAGACACTCTACAGACCGATACGCAGCCAGTTAAGTGATGAAAATTATCAGTATATTAACGGAACGACAGATTCTGAACACATATTTGCTTTACTGCTAAATCAATTACAAGCTAACCCAGACAAAAGTTTAGAGCAAGCTTTACACACAACATTACTATCGTTGACAGAATTGGCAAAACATTATCAAACCAGTTTCTCAGCTAATATAGTCATCAGTGACGGCGATCGCCTCGTTGCTTCTCGCTTTAGTACACAATCACCTGCTCCCTCTCTTTACTGGCTTTGGGACGATCTCGCTTTCCCCCAATCTGCACTCATTGCATCTGAGCCGCTATTTCCTGGTAATTGGACTTCTTTCCCAGAAAATAGCATTATCAGTATGGGGAAATTCACAAGCCCCGATGAGTTTATTATCGATTCGTAACCGTGAATTATCAAAACTCGCTATTAAACAAATCGAGTTTAAATGAGGTGATCGCTCGCGCCTTCCAACAACGTCGTGCTACAACTCTCGCTTTGTTCGAGGGGATAGAAGAAACTACCTTCTGTCGTCAGGTTCATCCCGACTTTAGTCCTATTGGCTGGCATTTGGGGCATATTGCCTATACCGAGTCTTTGTGGCTGTTAGAACGCAGTGCAGGCTTGCGGTGTTTATTTCCGCAATACCGCAAGCTGTTTGCTGCTGATGGTTTACCTAAAAATGAGCGCGTTCAACTACCAACTTTAGAGGAAATCCGTTATTACCTAAGTGTAGTTAGAGAAGAAGTTCTGAATTACCTAAAGGTGGCTGATGTAGAGCAAGAGGAACGTCTTTTGCGCTTTTTGCTTCAACACGAAAGCCAACATAACGAGATCATTACTTTCATTTTGGAATTATTTAGGAGTCAGGAGACAAAAGTCAGGAATCAGGAGTCAGAAGACAGGAGTCAGGAGTTATTATTCCCCCCCTCTCGCCCTTCTGAGATGATCCAAATTCCCGCAGGTGAATTTGAGATCGGAAACAACTCAATTGATGCACTGGATAACGAGCAGCCTGTGCATCGGATATATTTAGAAGCTTACTGGATTGACCGATACCCTGTCACTTGTGGGCAGTATCGGGCATTTATAGAAGCGGGAGGCTACCAAAATTCTTGTTGGTGGTTGCCATCTGGGTGGGAATGGCTACAAACTGAGTTTGTGACACAGCCACTTTACTGGTGTTATGATCCCGCTTGGCATAATCACCCGGTTTGCGGTGTTAGTTGGTATGAAGCGGAAGCTTACTCACGGTTTGTTGGCAAGCGGCTACCCACAGAAGCCGAGTGGGAAAAAGCAGTGAGTTGGGATGCAAAAGCTAATCGTCGCCGCATCTATCCTTGGGGGGATGAAAAACCGACACCAAAACATTGTAATTTCTCAATTCCTCATCAGGATTTCGCTTCTCCTCAAATAGGGAAGACAACTTCTGTAGATGCTTACCCGGCCGGGCAAAGTGCTTATGGGTTATACGATGCTCTGGGAAATGTCTGGGAGTGGACTGCTTCGTGGTTTGATCGTTACTCTGGTTTCCAAAGTTACCCTTACGTTGGATACTCGCAAGTTTATTTCGACCAACAGCACCGAGTTTTGAAAGGCGGGAGCTGGGCAACATGTCCTTGGTCACTGCGTTCTAGTTTTCGCAACTGGTATCACCCCACCGTGCGCCAACTTTTTGCAGGGTTTCGCTGTGCATCCAATCGTAGTCTATAAAGAGACAGGGGGTAGCTGCTGCTCTACTCCCCCTGTTCAAAAACAGCCTGCCCAAACAAATAAATTCGCACTGACGTACCGTATTGAGGTAGATTCTTTGAAGAATAATAACTCCTGACTCCTGATAAGTACTTACACAAAATTATTTACACATCCGATTCCTTTAGCGATGAGATTTTTGAAGGGTTTCAGATTAACTCAGTGTGTAATTATAGCGCTTCTCGTTTAAGTCACATACATAATCTCCTCACCGATATTAGCATGCACCCCTCTCCCAAACTTGGGAGAGGGGCTGGGGGTGAGGGCGAGAATCTATGAGACACAACTTTACACGAGCGTTGCGGGGAGTAATTGCAAATAACAGAAATTATGTACCATTGTTGTGAATTTCTGTCAAATATTTCAAAACAAGCTAAAAAGTTCAATCAATCTAGCCCAGGCAAGATGTTATTGATTGTAGCTGTATGATTCACTGGCTGACTATTGGTGTTTTCTTTCAAAAGCATCACTGTGACCGTCAACCAGATGGAGGTTTAATGAGAATATCTCAAACAGGCGATAGCAAATTTGGTTCTAAAAACGCTAATGAAGAACGTTTAACAGTACAGTATTTGCAAGAAGCAAATCCAATAGTCTCTCCTCATCCCGGCACTGATGTGGTAAAAGGATTGACTCAAACACCCAAAACTTTATCTGCTCGTTACTTCTACGATGATCGTGGTTCTGAACTCTTTGAGAAAATCTGTGAGTTACCAGAATATTACTTAACACGTACCGAAACAGCAATTTTGCAGCAGTGTGCTAGTGAAATTGCACAAGTGACTGGCGCTTGCGAACTAGTAGAACTTGGCAGTGGGAGTTCCACTAAAACCCGTATTTTACTAGATGCTTACAATCAGCTAGGTTACTCTATACGCTATCTGCCAATTGACGTTAGTGCGGGAATGCTTGAAAGCAGTGCTAGGCAGCTACTTGTAGATTATCCATCTTTAGAAATTCATGCACTGGCAGGAACTTATGAGTCGGCTTTGGCACAACTCGAACCTACGCAGTTACCCAGTAGGATGATCTTTTTTATTGGGAGTAGTTTAGGTAATTTAAATCCCCAAGAGTGTGAAGCGTTTCTCGGGAAAATTACGGATGCTTTGCAAGTAGGAGAATATTTCTTGTTGGGGGTAGACTTGCAAAAGCCCAAACACATCTTGGAAGCAGCTTATAACGATAGCCAGAAAGTTACAGCTGCTTTTAACCTCAACATGTTGGAGCATTTAAATTGGCGGTTTGATGGCAATTTCGATACAACCCAATTTTCTCACTTGGCGTTTTATAACGAAATTGAGCAGCGAATAGAAATGCATTTAAGCAGCTTGCGATCGCAAACTGTCAAATTACGCGCTCTCAACCTCAACGTTAATTTTGCACCGACTGAAACCATTTTCACCGAAATTTCCCGCAAATTTGACTTACACGCCATCCAACAAGAACTTAAAGCACTGCATTTGGTACCACAAAAGGTGTGGACTGACGAAAATAAATGGTTTGGTTTGTTACTTTGTCAGTTGCAGGCATAGCTAGTAAGTAAGGCGTGTGCCCTACTTACTGAAAACTTCGGCTTTGCATAGAGTGCGGGATGAATTGATATTTTTGTCTCAGGCTCAAAGTCGATTCTTCTCGACGACAGTCGCCTGGGCGTGGGAAAACGCCTCATGCGCGCTGCCTCGCCTTTGCGCTCCTGCAAAATTCAAGAACGTACAGGAGCAACGCCAAAACTTCTACTTTGTGAGTAATGGATGTGGGTTTAGGAATTGACAACCCCTCTGTCTGCATCCCTTCTAGATGAAATTCAATAGCTTCTTGAATTATCTGCTGATTTTTTAACGGTACTTAATGACCGAGAAAGTTATTTGTATATGCCAGATTTTGGGACAGACACATAGGATCTGCCCCGAAATTCACTCGGTTAACTCACTGTTCAACTCATTAAATGGCCGCCGCTTCAATTCCACTGAGTCAGTACGCGGTAGCAAATCAAACACTTCTCTCAATTGATCGTCTATCTTCTCATAAGGCACTTGACCCTTCTCATTGAGAACAACTTTACCCGAACGATCTATAACCACAACTTGGGGAACACCACCGGAATAGTAATAACCTGGTTCTTTCGGACTGTAGGTTTCTTGAAATGAGAGATCATCTACTCTTACAGGGATAATCTCTGCTGCTTTTCCGTAAAATGCCTGTATTCTTGATACGACAATGGTATATTTCTTACAATCACTACTATCATCTACATAGAACGTCAATATTGCAGGTTTATGTTGTGCTAAAGCTTGAGCGAGCGTCGCTTTAGGAGGAATCAACGAACCGTTTCCAGCAAAAACCACAAAAATATTACCATCGTATCTGTCGTTATCAATAGTGGCAAAAGCTGATCGCGTGTCTGTCAAAAATAAGCATGCAAGCAGCAGAAATACTGATAAAAACCGCCGCCAGTCTAATATTCTGGTAAGTGGACATCGACTCTTTAAAATTGACAAGGGGACACGGAGACGCACAGACGTAGGGAACTTTTTAGCGTCTATGTCATTCCTATATTGGCAAACTTCTAGAATGCGATTGGAGAAAAATTGCAATTTTATGCTTGTCATCAAAAGGAACCTTTCGCGCTACTATTTTCCGTAAGTTTATGCTGAATTCAGCAACTAATGGTGGATATATAATTATGTCCGCCACCAACTTTATAAGATACTGCCTGAGGAGTGAATGGGGAACAAGGAGGCAAGTCCGTTATTATTTTCACACATAGCCCTGCTCCCCATGGACATTCTCCCCCTCTGCCCTTTTTATTAACTGAATATGGGAAAAATTAAACTTGTAGATAGGTTGCGACTGGGTTTGGCTGTATCAGTAGCAAAAAGCGTAACGTTAGGAGTGCGATCGCTGCGCCTGGGTGCGGCTAGTGTCTTACCAGGAGCCATAGCGCGACGCATTGAACCTCGGCTGTTGCAATTATTAAGTCAGCAAGTGAAAAGTGGAGTGATTCTGATTGCTGGTACTAATGGCAAAACGACCACATCGCTACTTTTACACTCAATTCTAGAACGCAAAGGCTACCGTGTCACTCACAACTCTACGGGTGCCAATCTAGAAAATGGCTTGATGACAGCACTCTTAGAAAACACCAATTTGGTAGGTAGTCTGGATGTTGATTACGCTATTTTGGAAGTAGATGAAAACATTGTCCCGAAGGTATTGACATCACTCCAACCTCAAATCATTCTCTGCTTAAACTTATTCCGCGACCAACTCGATAGGTACGGAGAAGTTGACACAATTAGTAAGCGTTGGACAAAGGTGATCTCTACTTTACCACCAGAAACCGTTGTGATTTCTAATGCTGATGACCCAACTTTATCTTATCTCGGTCAGCAGTTACCTCAACGGGTGTTATTCTTTGGCTTGAGTGAAACTCAACATTATCTTAGTGAAATTCCTCATGCCGTTGATTCTATCTACTGTCCTCACTGTGGTCATTCTCTTGACTACGAAGGTGTATACTTGTCCCATTTAGGGGATTTTAGCTGTCCTCAATGCGGTTTTCGGAAAAGTCAACCAACTCTTGAAAGTAGGGAATGGCCGCAAATTCTCATTGGTTTGTACAACAAATACAATACTTTAGCTGCTGTGACTGCCGCTAAAGAGTTGGGAGTTGATGATGCAACTATCTTAGATACTATACAAAACTTCCAAGCTGCTTTTGGTCGTGCGGAAGAGTTGTTCGTCAATGGTAAGCAGGTACGAATTCTGTTATCAAAAAATCCTGTTGGGACAAATGAAACCATTCGAGTCGTGACTGAAAGTGACGATCACACAACACTGCTGGTTTTGAATGATCGGACACCCGATGGGACTGATGTATCCTGGATTTGGGATGTAGATACAGAGAAATTAGTAGAACGGGGAGGGACTTTAGTCGTGAGTGGCGATCGCGTCTACGATATGGCTTTACGTCTACGCTATAGCGATCGCAGTACGAGTGATTTAAATTTGATTGTTGAAGAAGATTTGCGACAGGCAATAGCTACAGCTTTGGAACACACGCCAGATAATGAAACTTTGCACATACTTCCTACCTATTCAGCCATGTTGGAAGTACGAGAAGTGCTGACAGGAAGAAAAATCTTGTAACACCGTAGGGGTAGGTTTAATACAAAAATCTCCAAAGCAAACATAACATCTGACACAACCCGCCCCGACACAAGGCACAGAGTTATAATTTTGATTCCTCACTCCTGCAGTTCTCATGCTTATTCAACATTTCCAAATGCTTGCACGTTATAACACGCTAGCAAATTACAAGCTTTATGAGGTTTGTTCGCAGCTAGAAGATGTAGAACGTAAGCGCAGCCGACTTGCGTTTTTTAAAAGTATTCACGGAACGCTGAATCATATTATGGTGGGAGATCGGATTTGGATGAGTCGGTTTCAAGGCAAAGAAATACCATCGACTGGACTTGATTCTATTCTCTATGATGACTTTGATGAATTATGGCGAACTCGTGGATTAGAAGATGAGTCTATCGAAGTTTTTATGTCTGGATTAAAAGAGGATTTCTTGACCAAAACTATTGACTACGTAAATAATCAAGGTAAGCTTTATTCTGACCCAGTTGATTTGTTACTAGCACATTTTTTCAACCACCAGACACACCACAGAGGTCAGATTCACGATATGCTGACTCAAACGGAAATCGCCCCACCAGTTCTGGATATGCACCGAGTTATGAGAGCGTGAGTAGGGGCGGGTTTAATAGAAAGATTATCGACACCAAACACAACATTTGACAAAACCCGCCCTTACGTCGAGTTTTCATCTACAAAACACTGGGTACAACCGTATTGCATGTGAAACCCGCCCTTACGGCAGTAGGGAGCAGAGGAATTAAGGGAACTTGGTAGCCCTACTCCTGATCTTTTCCATCATCACCATCCTCCATTTCCTATTCCCCATTCTTTAGACTCATGAATCATCAAAATTTTGAATTAACAATTGGTTGGCTGTATCCGACGTTGATGAGTACCTATGGCGATCGCGGTAATGTCATTTGTATAGAACGTCGTTGTTTGTGGCGGGGATACAATGTCAGGGTGTTGCCGTTAGATCAGAATACGACAGATGCCGATTTACACACAGTCGATTTGCTCGTTGGTGGTGGTGCCCAAGATCGCCAGCAAGAAATTGTCATGCGCGATTTACAAGGTGCGAAAGCAGACGCACTCCGTGAGAAAATCGAAAATGGGACTCCAGGAGTTTTTACCTGTGGCGCACCTCAGTTGCTAGGACATTATTATGAACCTGCTTTTGGACAGCGCATTGAAGGATTAGGCATCTTGGATTTGGTGTCGGTACACCCTGGTGAAAATACTCGTCGTTGTATTGGTAATTTGGTAATAGAAGTTACAGCCACCCGTCTAGCACGAGATTTAGAAGAAATGATGGGTAGCAAACCCTATTTGATTGGGTTTGAAAATCACGGTGGACGTACCAAACTGGGAAAAGTGGAAGCGTTAGGGCAAGTGGTGTACGGGTTGGGCAACAATGGTGAGGATGGGACAGAAGGGGCATTTTATCAGAATGCGATCGCAACGTATTCTCATGGCCCCTTGTTACCAAAAAATCCCTTTGTCGCCGACTGGATGATTCAAACCGCACTTCGACTCAAGTATCAACAGCCGATTACCCTCTCACCTCTAGACGACACTCTTGCCATGCAGGCGCGAGAAGCCATGTTTAAGCGGTTAAAGGTCAATTTTCCAACTCTTGCATTGCACCGGTAAAGACTTTTCACATCTCTCTTGCTTTGCTTACTTCTGAACTGTCAGAAGAATAGCTAATTTAATGAACCGCCTTGGCTGACGCCACGTCTGACGACGAACGCGCAGCGTCTCGCTCCAGAAGACGCCAAGGACGCCAAGAAGAAGTAAAAAAGATAGGTAATCTTACACTCGGTGTTGGGAGTAATTAGCCAGGAAAATTGACAACAATGTAACGAAATGTAAATTTTCTGAAATTGGCTCGTAGTTGCGCTTTAGCGCTCTTAACAGCAAGAAAGCATTTTCGGTTTATTTCCTCTCACCGACTTAATTTGTGATTTGTTAACAGCCAAATTAAAACAACTCCAATGTGGTTTACTCAGTAATAATGCAAACTCAATAAAAAGTTGGGGACCGTAAGATTTACTATGAGTACTCGTTGGGGGTGGTTATTCGGGATTGCACTCACTGCTGCTAGTGGCAGTACAAATTGCGCTCAAGCTCAGATAGTTAGCGATCGCACTCAAGGCACAGAAGCCTCCCGCCTCACGCCAAACGTCCTTGTCAACGGTGCAGCAGCTGACCGCATTTCTGGCGGTGCCCAACGAGGTAGTAACCTCTTCCACAGTTTTAGTCAGTTTAATGTGAGAGATGGGCAAAGAGTGTATTTTGTCAATCCCTCAGGGATACAAAACATTCTAACGCGAGTGACAGGTGGGCAAGTCTCAAATATTCTGGGGACTTTGGGAGTTGAGGGGAGCGCAAATCTATTTTTGCTTAATCCCAACGGCATTGTGTTTGGTCCTAATGCCCGGTTGGATGTACGTGGTTCATTCTTGGGAACGACAGCCAATAGCTTTGTCTTCCCTCAGGGAATAGAATTTAGTGCCACTAATCCCCAAGCGCCACCGTTATTAACCATTAATGTACCCATCGGCTTACAGTTTGGCTCTCAACCCGGACGCATCACAAGCCGTGCCGTTAGTCGAGACGAGCAGGGGAATCCTATTGATGGGTTGAGTGTTGGTGGTAGTAGCCTGTCATTGATTGGTGGTGAAATTGTTTGCATCCAATGGACGAGTACAACTGGGAGCAGTGGGTGGAGATACAACAGTCGGGCTTCAGATTAATGGCTCCTCCTTAGACTTCAGTCTACCTGAAACTGTAAAGCGCTCCCCCATTACATTGACCAACGGAGCCTTTGTTGCTACAAGCGGAGATAGTGTTATTAAGCTTGTAGGTGGACAGATCGGGCTAAACAGTTCATCATTTCTCTATGGTTTGGATGGAGGAGCGATTTCGATTAATGCGAACCAGCTGAGTTTGGATAACCGTTCTTTAATTGCAACGGCTACACAAGGTGCAACGAAGGCGGGTGATCTTCAAATTCAAGCCAGTGATGCAGTAACCCTTGCCAACCGAAGCCAGATTTTCTCCCAGAGTACTAATTTAGCTACTGGAAATGGTGGTGATATTGCTATTAGTGCAAAGACAATTGCGATCGCTGGAGACGGAACATCAACTAGCAGTCAAATCCAGACGCTCACCCAAGGTCAGGGCAATGGAGGGAATCTGATCTTGAATGCAAAGGAGTCAGTCAATATTAATGGTGGCTTTGTCTCTGTTTCGACTGGTGGTACAGGTAATGCAGGAAACTTAACGGTGAGATCACAGAATGCTGTTAATGTTACGGACCGAGGCGCGTTATCGCTGTTCTCCAATGGCTCAGGGTCAACAGGCAACTTACGGATTCAAACAGGCACCTTGCACGTTCAAAATACAAACCCAACAGGAGGAGTTTCAGCAAATGTTGCTGGATCTGGCAGTGGGGGTTCTATTTCGATCCAGGCGCGTGATGCGGTTGAGGTGATTGATAGTTCGATTAGGACAGGGGTAGTACCTGGTGCTACAGGTCGAGCGGGGGATGTTGCCATTGAGACGCAGCGAATCAATCTTAGAGATGGTGGAATAGTCACTACGGATACCTTCAGCAATGCCAATGCAGGTAATATTGTGATTCGAGCTAGTGAGTCAGTAGATATTCGTAATATTTCGCCATCAATTGTTGGACAGCCTAGTCTTGTGTCAAGTCGGACGTATCGGGCAACGGGGAACGGTGGTAATGTTAGGATTGAAACGCCACGATTAACTTTGAGTCAGGGTGGTGAGGTAACGACAGGATCCATTCAAAGCCGAGGTAATGCAGGAAATATTACTATCAGTGCTAAAGATGTGGAACTTGATGGATTTGTGATAGTGCCTAACGAACTTCTTCCGCAGCAGTTTCAGTCACCAAATGGTAGTTTGTCTTTTTTGAGTGAGTTAAATTCGGAAGTAAATGGGAGCGATACAGATGTGCGAAGTGGCAAGATTTATGTTGACACTGAAAGGTTGCGGCTAAGTAATGGCGCAACTCTAAACACATCAGTTACTGGAAAAGGTAATGGTAGCGATATTCAAATCTCAGCGAGGTCGGTTTCTTTTACTGATGGTGCGATATTGGCAGCTAGCAATGCTGGACAGGGGAATGCAGGTAATATATTAGTGCAGGCTCAAGACGATATCGTCGCCAATAATAGTTTTATCCTTAGTAATATTGGCAGCCCTCAGAGACAGCCAGCGATGGGTAATGTTGGGAATATCGAGCTTGAAGCTGGAACTATTTCCTTTACTAATGGGGCGCAACTACAAGCAGGTTTTTATTCTGGTAGTCAAGGAAATCCTGGAATTGTATCTGTAAAAGCTAGGGACACTGTTTCTTTTGCAGGTAGAAACAGTGGGATCTTTACCAATATTGAATCAATGGCAGTGGGTAATGGTAGCGATGTTCAAATCTCAGCGAGGTCGGTTTCTTTTAC
>CALMVQ010000163.1:0-87032 GCA_937873135.1 uncultured Scytonema sp.
GACCTGTCAGCTAAGGTTTCATTCTTTTACTGACGTCAACCAATTGATTTTTTTTGGCTTCTCAACTATAATATTTTCAAGGTTCAGTTACCACTGAGTCGTAGCTTTGCGGCGCTCTCTCATCTGGCACTTTCTCAATATAGCGACTCCATTTCTTTTTGTCAACTGTTTTTTTGAGATTTTTCGAAAAAATATTTTGGAATGTTTGAAAGCTTGACGTACAAAGGGTTTTGGAGTAAAAGTCTTTTAAAGATTCAAAAGGAAGCAGTTATAAGTTGTGAGTAATTTTGGTGTTTTGCCGCCAACGCTGGTGTTAGAGCCAATTCTACGTGATTGGTTGTTAGAAGATGTCGGTCGAGGCGATCGCACAACGCAAAGCCTACTCCTTCCAGAAGCAACAGAAGGACAAGCCAAGTGGATAGCGAAAGCACCTGGAGTTATTGCAGGTCTACCAATAGCGGCAAGGATATTTAAGCTTTTGAACGAAAAAGTTAGCTTTGTGTCTATCGTGCCTGAGGGGACATGGTGTCAGCGCTTAGAAGTCATCTCGGAAATTAATGGTTCATTAGATGCGCTGCTAATTGGAGAGCGAGTTGCTCTTAATATAGTGATGCGTCTGAGTGGGATTGCCACATTGACTCGGAAATATGTAGACCAAATTGCCGATCTAAACGCCAAGTTAGTCGATACTCGCAAAACAACACCAGGACTGAGACTTCTGGAAAAGTACGCGACTCAAGTAGGAGGGGCAATCAATCACCGCATGGGACTAGACGATGCAGTGATGATTAAAGACAATCACATTGCAGCAGCAGGAGGAATAGGGGAAGCGATCGCCCGCATCCGTTCCCAAATTCCTTATCCCCTAACAATAGAAGTAGAGACCGAAACCTTAGAGCAGGTGCAAGAGGCACTAAACCACAAAGCTGACATTATTATGTTGGACAACATGTCCCACGACCTCATGCGTCAAGCAGTGCAAACTATTCGACAACAGGATAGTCGGGTTAAAATCGAAGCTTCTGGCAACATTTCTTTGGAAACTATCCGTGCCGTAGCAGAGACAGGCGTAGATTATATTTCCAGCAGTGCGCCGATTACTCAGTCGAAGTGGTTAGATTTGAGTATGAGAATTCAATAATTGTCAATCAGTAGCGAAATTTTGTAGTTAGACTGACCAGAATATGAGACAAGTGATCATGTATAAAGATGAGGATGGCTATTGGGTTGTGGAATGTCCAAGCCTGAAAGGATGTATTAGCCAGGGCAAAACAAAACAGGAAGCACTGTCGAATATTAAGGAAGCTATCGCTGGCTACATCGCTGCTTTGGAAGAAGACGGCTTAGCTATTCCAAAAGACAATTTTGAAGCGTTCTTGATGGTTTTGTGAGCAAGCTACCCAGAATTTTGGGAAAGGATTGTGTCAAAGCTCTCGAAAAGGTAGGCTTTTACCATCAGCGGCGGGAGAGCAGCCACATTATTTTGCGGCGCGATGAGCCATTTGCCCAAGTTGTTGTTCTGTGATCATCAAGAATTAGCAACAGGAACTCTACGAGCAATCATTAGAGATAGTGGTTTGAGTGTAGAAGAGTTTGTATCTTTGTTGTAAAGTGACTGATTGAAAGTAGACAGCCAGCGATACTATACATGAAATTTACACAAGAGCAACTAAAAACTAAACTACAGCAGGCTTTGGGCGAGGCTTTAGGCGCTGACTATGGTGGAGTAGATCCAATTTTGGTTTCTGCTAGCAATCCTAAATTTGGTGATTATCAGGCTAACGTTGCTTTACCGTTAGCTAAACAGTTGGGACAGCAGCCAAGAGCGATCGCACAACAAATCGTCGAAAAACTGGATGTATCCGATATCTGTAAACCTCCAGAAATAGCCGGTCCTGGCTTTATTAATTTGAAGCTGACAACAGAATACCTCGAAACACAACTCAGCAAGATGCAAGTTGATCCCAGATTGGCAGTCGCACCAACTGAGAATCCCAAAAAAGTTATTGTGGATTATCCCAGCCCAAACATTGCCAAAGAAATGCATGTAGGGCATTTGCGTCCCGCAGTGATCGGAGATTGCCTATCCCGAATTTTAGAATTTGTCGGTCACGATGTCTTGCGAATTAGCCATATAGGAGACTGGGGAACACCGTTTGGAATGCTGATTGCCCACTTGGAAGAGGCATATCCCCAAGCTTTGGCAAGCACTGAAAACCTAGATTTAGGAGATTTATCTTCGTTTTACCGTCAAGCAAAGAGACGGTTTGATGGGGACGATGAGTTTAAGGAAGCAGCTCGACAAGCAGTGGTAAAGCTACAGGCAGGGGATGAAAAAACTTTGCTGGCATGGAAGATAGTCTGCCAACTATCAAGTCGAGCCTATCAAGTGGTTTACGACTTAATGGGAATTTCTCCGGATATTATTGAGCGGGGGGAATCCTTTTACAATGCTTTGCTACCAGAAGTTACTGAGGAGTTGGATAAACTCGGTCTGTTAGTAGAAAATCAAGGTGCGAGGTGCGTCTTCCTCAAAGGTTTTACCAATAGAGAGGGTGAACCTTTACCCCTAATCGTGCAAAAGTCCGATGGAGGTTACAACTACGCGACGACAGATCTAGCAGCAATTCGCTACCGGGTTCATGTGGATAAAGCTAGACGGGTAGTTTATCCTGTAGGTGCAGAACAAAGCAATCATTTTGCCCAAGTTTTTCAGGTAGGAAGAACGGCAGGTTGGATAACAGACGATGTAGAGTTTATCTATGCCCCCTTTGGTTTTGTACTGGGAGAAGATGGGCAGAAGCTGAAAAGCCGTTCTGGAGAAGCAGTGCGATTGCAGGATTTGTTAGATGGTGCGATCGCCCACGCTCGTGCTGATTTAAAAAAAAGGTTAACAGAAGAAGGACGCGAAGAAACGGAAGAATTCATTAACTATGCGGCGCAAGTTGTTGGTATTAGCGCAATCAAATACGCTGACTTAAGCCAAAACCGCACAACCAACTATATTTTTAGTTACGATAAAATGTTAGCACTCCAAGGCAATACGGCACCCTACATGCTCTATGCCTATGCCCGTATTCAGGGAATTAGCCGTAAGGGTGGCATTAACTTTGAGGAGTTAGGGGATAACGCTAAAGTTTTACTACAGCATGAAACAGAAGTAACTCTGGCAAAACACTTATTACAGTTAGATGAAATTATTAGTACTGTAGAACAAGATTTGCTACCTAACCGCCTTTGTGAGTATTTATTCCAACTCAGCCAGAAATTCAACCTCTTTTATGACAGAGAGCGTGGTGTGCAGGTACTGAATGCAGAAGAACCTCAGCGTACATCCCGGTTAGTGCTGTGCGATCTGACAGCTAGAACTCTGAAGCTAGGACTCTCCTTGCTGGGAATTAGGGTTTTAGAGAGAATGTAGGAAGCAACTTGTTTCTTTGCGCTCTTACTAATTACCTAAGAAAGTGAACCGCCAAGACGCCTTCGCGCAGCGTCTCCCCTTGGGAGAAGAGAAGAACGCCAAGGAAGAAGACAGAGAGGAGAGGTAATTTAACGGTCCTGTTGGGAGTAAAAGAATTATTGAAGATTTGTTTGGAGGCGATCGCAATGGTACAGACACCAGTAAAAAACATAACTTTGGAAGAGTTTCTAAAACTGCCAGAAACTAAACCCGCTAGCGAGTATATTGATGGTCAAATTATTCAAAAGCCTATGCCACAGGGAGAACACAGTGCTATTCAAACTGAACTGCCAACTGCTATCAACGGAGTTGTTAAGTCTCAACATATTGCTAGAGCTTTTTCAGAACTGCGGTGTACTTTTGGTGGAAGGGCAATTGTGCCAGATGTCTCAGTATTTATCTGGGAGAGAATTCCCCGAAAAGAAAATGGGGGGGTAGCAAATGTATTTCCACTAGCGCCTGATTGGACAATTGAAATCCTTTCTCCCGATCAAAGCGTTACGAAAGTCACGAAAAATATCCTCGATTGCCTAAAATATGGGACGCACATGGGCTGGTTGATCGATCCAGAAGAGCAAACAGTGTTTGTTTATGTTCCAGGGCAGCAGATAGAAGTGTTTGATGAATCTGATCAATATCTTCCCGTGCCGTCATTTGCTAGCGAGTTGCGGCTAACCGTAGGAGATTTGTTTGGTTGGTTGTTGGAGTCAGCACCCACGGCTATAAGCCGTGGGCTTCAGGCGAGGAGTTTAGGCTCCAGACCAAAAAGCCCTAGCTGACCCGACGGCTTGGAGTTGCTCCAGGCAGCCGTTACGGGCAAGGTTAAATAACTTACCAAGGGATGCAAAGCCAGTCTCTTGCTCTAAAACGAAGCGGTTAACCAAGTGTAAAGGGGTAAAGCTAGTGCCGCAATAGAAAGTACCGACCCGTAACATCGTCTAGGCTAACATTACCCAGCAATGGAGGCTCTTTATGAGCAAAATATTATTAATCGACACAGATAAACGACCACAAGACCCAATACATCCTGCCCAAGCGCGGCAACTTTTAAGAAATGGGAAAGCAGCAATCTTTCGTAGGTTCCCATTCACTTTAATACTAAAAGAATCTCACCCGGACGCATCAGTGCAGCCGCTCAGAATTAAAATTGACCCTGGTGCGAAGCATACCGGAATTGCAATCATCAACGATTCTAATGGCGATGTTGTATTTGCAGCAGAACTTCAACACCGGGGGTTTGCCATCAAGGAATCATTACTTTCTCGTAGACAACTACGTAGAGGTAGAAGGAACCCTAAATCCAGAACAAGAAGAACGTGGGTAAAATCGTTCAAGGGCGATAAGCAATTATATTAGCAGTCAACTCTAAACGATTAAGATAGTCATATTGCTGCATCTACAATTCTGCTAATCCAACATTGCCCTCATGAGTACAATTAATACTTTACCCAACTACATCAACGGTCAGTGGTGTGCTTCTAGTGCTACAGAACACCTAGAGGTGATCAACCCAGCTACAGCAGAAGTACTGGCGAGAGTTCCTTTATCACCAGCAACCGAGGTAGAACAAGCAACCCAAGCAGCAGTAGAGGCTTTTGTCAGTTGGCGATGCACTCCACCTACGGAACGAGTACAGTATTTATTTAAACTCAAGAATCTGCTGGAAGAGCATTTTGAGGATATAGCTCGGACAATTACTTTAGAATGCGGTAAGACTTTGGCTGAGTCTAAAGGTGAGATGCGCCGCGCTATTGAAAACGTCGAAATTGCCTGCGGTATTCCCATCATGATGCAGGGGACAAATTTGGAAGATGTTGCCAAGGGTATTGATGAGATGATGATTCGGCAACCTCTAGGAGTGGCGGCGGTGATCGGCCCTTTTAATTTTCCAGGTATGATTCCGTTTTGGTTTTTACCTTATGCCCTTGCCTGTGGCAATACCTATATCGTCAAACCATCGGAGAAAGTGCCCTTGACGATGCAAAAAATCTTTCAGTTATTCGAGAAAACTGGGTTCCCAAAAGGTGTTGTCAACTTAATTAACGGTGCAAAGGAAGCTGTAGATGCTATTCTAGATCATCCTAAAATTCGAGCGATTAGCTTTGTTGGTTCGACACCTGTAGCTAAATATATCTATAGTCGTGCTACAGCATCTGGCAAACGTGTCCAATGTCAAGGTGGTGCAAAAAATCCGTTGATTGTTTTGCCAGATGCGGATATGGAAATGACGACACGCATTGCTGCTGACAGTGCCTTTGGTTGTGCGGGACAACGCTGTTTAGCAGCATCACTGGCAGTGACTGTGGGGAAAGCACGTCACACTTTTACCGAAGCGATCGCCGAAACTGCTAAAAACCGCATAGTTGGTAACGGTTTAGACCAAGGTGTGGAAATGGGCCCTGTAATCAATATACAGAGTAAAGTGCGGATTGAGGAATTAATCCAAAAGGGCGCAGACGAAGGTGCAACAATGTTGGTAGATGGGCGATCGCCAAATATTTCTGGGTATGAGAAAGGTAATTTTATCCGACCGACAATCTTGCAAAATGTTGAACCAACAGGAGAAATTGCCCGCACGGAAATTTTCGGTCCGGTGTTGAGTTTGATACATCTAGATACGATTGAGCAGGCGATCTCTCTTGTCAACACCAGTCAATTCGGCAATATGGCTTGTTTATTCACGAACAGTGGTGCCGCAGCCCGTAAATTCCGTTATGAAGCCGAAGCCGGAAACATTGGTATTAATATCGGCGTTGCCGCACCAATGGCTTTTTTCCCCTTTAGTGGCTGGAAAGATAGCTTTTTCGGTGATTTGCACGGTCAAAGCCACCATGCAGTCGAATTTTTTACCCAAACCAAAGTTGTCGTTCAACGCTGGCCGAGTGATTGGTCCCGTCAATTTTGAGTTTCGCGACACCAGTAAGCTGAACCATCTCGTTTTCTATCAATTAACCCATTCTCAAACAACTCTCTTCGTAATAATGCCGCATCGCCGAACAAGTAATGCTGATTGAGGAGTGTATTCACTTCTTTTTCAGTGTAGATTAGACCAACCTCAAACTTCAATGCTAGATATTCCAACACTAATCTTTGATATTTTCGATTTCTTTTAGACGGCCATTCTTTGACACGTCCTTGCTCATCTAGATATCTTTGAAGCTCAGATCGGTAATCCATACTTTTTGAGGGGTGGGTACTACAGGAATGATAAGTAATTGTGCGAACTTCATGTTCATAGAAAATTTATAATTCCTATGTCTTAAACGGACACTTAGAGAAAATGAACTTCGTCACTGTGAATCATGTTTAACAGCTATTGCTGCAAAAACTCATGATTTACAAGCGTTAGAAAGGTGAATTGCTAGCTAATAGTCGTTCTAACGCAATGATTCAAATTGGGCAGGGATGGAAAATGAAAGTAGTCGTTATTGCTAAAACATTAATAACATCAATAAGCATATTAGCTTTATTTACACCACGTCAAGCTAATGCTCAACTAGTTCCACAACCTTGGGTTTCAGTTGGTGGAAAAAATGGCGATGTTACTTATGCTATAGGAGCAAGGGCTTTGGGTTTGGGTGTTGAGTTAGGAGTTGGTCCTGGTGGTGCTACAGGTGTTGATGTGCTGAAATTTTTTAAATTGCCCGTGGTGTCACCCTATGTTGGATTGGGACTGTATTCAGAGGATAAAGGTGTTGCCGTTTCCGGAGGCGTTCAGGTTGGTGTGACTAAAAATACTTTTTTCGGTCTTGGTTACAATTCGGTTAGAGGATTCAACGGACAACTAGGAGTTAAATTCTAATTTTATTCTATTGAAATGGGTTTCATTGGTCACTCATCATTTGTTAGAATGAACTAAGGACCAATGACATCTTGTATACAAATTGAAACAAGTGATGGCTTCGGTAAGATTAATCATATTTAATAAATATTCTCTAGAATCATATTTGTATGGAGCCAGGTTTAAAATTACTCATCGAACTGATACTAGAATTTGCCCCTGTCATTACAAATATCGTGCAGAAGAATATTCAAGCACGTCCAGCGACACTTCCATATCATTATCCTCAAGAAATTGGAGAATTTATCCAAGCGGAAAACAGTATTAGTTATGTAGGAGAATTTGAACGAGAGAAACAGCAACAGCAACTAGCTTATTTCTTTCATCAAACGCAATTAAAAATAGCAGCATACCAGAGAGAAACAGCACTCAAAGTACCAGAATCTCATAAAATTCTTGAGAACTGGCCTTTACGATTATCTCCTTCACAAATATTAGATACTACTAACAAGATACGCAAGCCATTAAAAGTTTTCCTTGCCTCTCCTAAAGTCAAGTTCGATAAATTTGAGCGTGAGGAAGACGAAATTTCCGAAATCGAGACAATGTTAGCTGAAGGGTTACGAGAGTTTCTCAACAAACATTACTCTCTACACAGTCTGGTTAGACCAACAGAGTTTTTAGCAGGGGCATGGGATAGTAAACGTTTCCACAGTGAATCAAGTATCAAGGCTTTGTTTGGAATTTTGAAAACAGAACCTATTTTGATTTTAGAGTCAGAAGCTGATGGAAATTACCTGAATTTTCGCATCGGTTACTGGGGAATGGGACAAGAAAATTATTACTATCAAACAATTTATCGACTACCTTACAGAGAAATTGTTGAGGAATCAGCAAAAAATAGAGCGTTAGAGTGGAGAAGAATTAGAAATGAACTTATAGAAATGGGAGAAGATATAGAAGAAATCAACAATCTTGGGGAAGATAACGCGCTCAATTTGGCAACGCTCGAAAAAGCTGAGAAATGGCAAAAAAAGGGAATAGATGTTAGCAAGTTATCCTTAAAATATCAAGTCAATCGTCAGGATTTGGAAAAGCTGTGCCAAGTATTGATTACCTGTCACACTTTAGCGGCAAGTTGGATTGCAGATATTTTCCATTTGATTCATCATGATGTACAGCCGTTACTTCCAGAGTTACTGCCGAGTTTGATCGAAGATGCCACTGATATACAATCAGTACAAAAAATAGCTACAGGATATCAAGAAGTTTACCAAGCGCTACAAGTAGAGCGACGTTATTGGATTCCCGAGATGGCTTTGCAATTAGCTCAGAGTCTATCATACTTAAACGATCGCACTTTGGCAGAGGAGCAGGTAGATTATTCTGTAAGAACATGGTTGCAATTGCGTCAAGTCCCACAACAACAATTAAGTCATCCGCTACAGGCGATGCGCTCGGCAGTAGGTGTAGAAGACAAGGAATATGTGGAAAAGCTTAGAGAATATTATCTAGCTGTTGGCGATCGTCAAAGTATAAGTTATGTTGAGGAGATTTTGAATGCGATCTCCAACCTCAAACATCAATGCCAACAAGGATATGCTTCCCTCCAATACACCCTAACCGGACATTCCGGCAAAGTTTCATCAATCACGATTTGTCCGGATACACAAAGTTTAGTCAGTGGATGTGCAGACAAAACTATCAAGGTATGGAATGTCAACACTGGCAAAGTGATTCGCACTCTAAGTCAGAATTCGGCAGAGGTTTCATCAGTTGCTGTGAGCCCTGATGGGAATCTTCTCGCTGTTGGCAGTTGCAACACCCCTAGAAGTAATGTCAAGGTATGGCATATTTCCACAGGAAAATTACTTCACACTCTCCTAGGGCATCAAAAACCAGTAAACTGCGTGGCAATTAGTTCGGATGGACAAATTCTTGCCTCCGGTAGTAATAAAATTAAGATTTGGAATTTGCACAATGGCGATCGCATCTGTACTCTTTGGCATTCATCTGTAGTTAATGCTGCTGTGATCAGCCCTGATGGGACAATGCTAATCAGTGGCAGTAGCGACAACAAAATTCGGTTGTGGAATCCACACACTGGAGAACCATTACGCACCCTCAACGGACATTCAGGTGGGGTGAAATCAGTCGCTGTTTCTCCTGATGGGCAAATTCTGGTAAGCGGTAGTAGTGACAAAACTATTAAAATTTGGCACATAGACACAAGTAAAGTCGTGCATACATTAACAGGGCATTCAGATGAGGTAAAATCAGTAGTCATCAGTCCTAATGGACAAATCCTTTTTAGTGCCAGTGCTGATAAAACCATAAAGATTTGGCGTTTATACACTGGAGAATTATTACAAACACTCACCGGACATCAAGAAGCGGTGAATTGTATTGCTATTAGCCCAGATAATCAATTTATAGCTAGTGGTAGTTCTGATCGCACAATTAAAATTTGGCAAATAGCGTGAGAACTTAGTTCTTCAATAGAAAAGAGAAGTTTTTTACCTTGCGTACCTTTATCTTAACACTTGGTCATTTCCCACCATTTAGTCAACAACCTACTACTTGACCAACCCAAAATTGCTGGGTTAAGGCAAGCAGTTCGTAAGGTAGGGGCGATCAGCCTGGATTTCATTGATCACCTACTTTGGTTACGTCGTTAAACAAGTCGTGATTATCTTTAAACAACGATGCTCTAAGTGGATATTGAGCACCATTGTTGTTGTTGTTTTATTAAAATCTTTAGATCGAGATAATAGCAGGAACGTGTAACTCACGAGCTGAGCTTGTAATCTCTCGTCGCTGCTCAAAGTTGTAATACAACAGCCGTGAGAAAGCAGTTATTAGAGTCGGCATCAAGATGGCATTGAGTTGGTTTTTAAGTGTGGCGAATTCAGATAAGCCTTTCTGCTTATAGATGCGATCGCTTCACACCTGCCAAAATAAAGGCGATCGCTTCTTGGGTGTGTTCCTCAATAATTTCTGGACTGAGGCGATCAATCTCTGGCGTTAGATGTTTCCAATTTTCATGAACTGTGAAGTAAAACAGACAAACACTCATGATATGGGTCAGTACCAAAAATGGTTTGAGGGGGCGAAAATATCCTTCTGTGATGCCTCGCTCTAAGATTTTGAGCAAATGTTCATGGAGGCTCAGAACGTTGCATTCCTTGAAATACGCTCCTTGATTTTGACTTGCTTCCTGAAACCACAGCATTTGACGTTGGGGATTTTGAGCTTCATTAGCAATTGCGATGCGGATAATCTGCTTAAGAGCTTCTTCGGGCGATAAACTATCAAAATTCAATTACCCAAGCATGGTCTGAACTTCATCAACCGGACGTTGTAAAACTGCCTTGTACAAGCTTTCCTTGCTCTCAAAATAGTAGTGAAGAGTTGCAGTTGTCACCTTGACGTGATTAGCGATCACACTGAGGCGCGCACCGCTTAAGCCATGCCGTGAAAATTCGTACTCGGCGGCATCCAAAATTTGCTGCTGTGTCATCTGAGCATCTCGAACTGGGCGGACTGATTTCGCAACTCGTTTACTGGGTCGAACCACTGCATCTTAATTTATCGTTTGCCCTTCTATCGTACCCTAGAGGCATCTTCCATGAAGACATTTAATCTTTGAATTGACTGAACAGTAAGGAATTGCTAAACTTACTAATTAATAAGTAAGCTATTTGTCGGTGACTATGAAGCAATTACAAGGTGCACCGTGGCTGTTGGCACATCGTTCCATGCTCCAGCCTAATCAACCCATGAAATTTTCTTTGTTAGGTAATAATTACGTTGTTTGGCAAAACAGTTACGGTGGGATTAATGCCTTACCCAACGCTTGCCCTCACATGGGTGCAATGCTATCAGAGGGCTGGTGTGTAACGAAACCCGATGGCAGTAGTGTAATTGCCTGCCCTTTTCATGCGTTGGAATTTGATGCTGAGGGTTGTACAGTCCTACCTAGTTCTCACAAACTAACTAAATCGTTGATGCAGCCGCTAGAGTTAGTTATCCAAGGAGACTTTGTTTGGACTTATGGAGGACATGAACCGAAGATATCAATTCCAAACATCATGAATGAAATTGCCGCAGATTATGAGTTTATTGGAGTTACAGGAGAACGCAGCATTCGGACTGATATTTTGAGCTTGCTGCTGAATATGCACGACTACAACCATCAAAACGGGACGCATAGAGAATTATTTGAAATTACAGAAGTTCAGGTGAAGCAGTTCATTGACGAAGGGTTACATTGTCATGCCTATTTGACACAACCTAGAAAACAACCGACATTTCGTAAGATGTTCAAAAATCCTGGTCAACTAGCGATGCCAAAAGTATTAGAAGCTCATTTAGAAAACTTCTTTCCATTCATGGGATTGATGCACGGCGAGAATAAGCTGTTGAGTCTGAAAGAATGCCACTTCTATCTTCCAGAAACAGAGCATCAATCTCGTATGTTTGTGTTGATGTACATGAAAGCACATTCTCCGATTGCACATTTAATTAAAGGCAATCTTCTGAAGTTGATTGATGTAGTCGTAGATCAAGACGCAATAGTTTTAAGTAAGATTTATGCCAATACACCAAAACGGATCAAGTTGAACAATGAAGTGGGAATGGATTGGGTACGGCGCAATTTTAAGAGTTTTCCAGCAATTACCGAACCGAATCTATCTCAGTAGTTGCCATTGTGTACTAGAACTAAACTACTGCATTCTGGAAGACAAGATTTAAGCAACGACGAATATGTACTTCCCAAGATTCAGTTGTAGGGGAAAAAATTAGTGTGTACAACATCACTCCACTCATAATGTCAAATACTAGATCGGGATCGATTTCAGGTTGAACTTCATTTCTTGCTTTTGCTCGTTCTAAGACAACCGCAAAAGCTTGTCGCCGAGGTTGCAAGTATTTTGTCCAGTAAATCTGAGCAAACTGAGAATTACTGGAAGCGCTACTAACAATCATAGCAACGGTTTGTCGCCCAAGCGGACTCAGAGTAATTTGTGCTGCGTTCTCGATGAGCGCATCAATGTCATCCCATAAGTTGCCCGTATTCGGAATCAGGACTTCTTCTCGCACATTTTCGATGGCATCAACCACTAACTCTTCTTTACTGGCGTAACGTCGGTAGATGGTTGTTTTGCCAACTCCAGCACGAGCCGCAATTGCTTCAATACTCATGGCATCAAACCCAATTTCTACCAACAACGCTAGCGTTGCAAGCAACATGGCTTGGTGAGATTCAACACTGCGAGGTCTTCCCGGCTTTTTGTTGATCTTGCTCATAAAAGCTATTATAGTTTACGAAACGGTATCGTATCAAAATACGGAGCCACCCAACATTTATGAGCAGTTCTTCCACTTACCCAACACTGCCGCCAGGTCGTTTCGGTCTACCTGTCGTTGGAGAATCCATTCAGTATCTACGTGATCCAGAAGCGTTTATTGCCAAACGACAGCAGCAATACGGCAATGTCTTCAAAACTTGCCTATTTGGTCGCCCAACCATTGCTTTGATTGGGTCAGATGCAGCACGATTTCTATTTGCCAATGATGGTCAGAAACTTGAGATAACGAACACCCCAAATTTTGAGGTGTTACTGGGCGAGAAATCCATTGGTGTTCAAATTGGTGTTGCTCACCAGGTCTTACGTCGCCAACTATTTCAAGCCTTTCAACCCAGAGCCTTAGAAAGTTATGCGACCACAATGACGGACATGACTCATTACTACTTACACAAGTGGGAACAGATGGGAACGCTGACTTGGTATAACGAGTTAAAACAATACACACTCGATATTGCTTGTCGATTATTCATTGATGTTAGCACGACCCTGGATGAAGAACTGGCGAACGTTTATGAAACTTGGAGTAAGGGGCTATTGACGATTCCATTGCGTTTTCCAGGCAGTAAGTTCGAGCGAGCAGTACAGGCAAGGGAACAACTACTCATTCAATTTGATCAACTCATCAATCAACGTCAGCAATATCCAATAAGTAAGCAAGATGTTTTAAGTATTTTACTGATGGCAAAAGACGAAGCAGGAAATGCACTCAGCCGAGTTGAGATTAAAGACAACATTTTAGGAATGCTGATTGCGGGACATGAAACGCTAACATCAGCGCTGACTTCTCTATGTCAGCTTCTGGCTCAACATCCGACAGTACTAGAGGCGCTTCGTGCAGAACAATTACGACTGGGTAATCCCACAGTTCTCACCCAAGATACTTTGAAGCAAATGACTTACTTAGAACAGGTTCTAAAGGAGGTTTTAAGACTTGTGCCGCCTGTTGTGAGGAGTGGTTCGCGTAGAGTATTAGAAGCTTGTGAATTTAGTGGATATGCGATTCCTCCGGGTTGGGATGTCTATTATCAAATTCCTGAAACTCATCAAGATCCGCAGATCTATAAGAATCCAGAACAATTTGACCCTGACCGCTTCTCCCCAGAAAGGGCTGAGGATCAACAAAAAATTTTCAGTCACATTCCTTTTGGTGGCAGCATCAGAGAATGCTTAGGTAAAGAGTTTGCCAGATTGGAAATGAAGATATTTGCTGCTTTGTTAGTGCGTAGTTATCAATGGGAACTCCTGCCTAACCAAAATCTAGAACGGACTGTGTTACCTTTCTCTCGTCCTCGTGATGGATTGAAAGTGAAGTTTTGGCGATATGACGGCAAGAGCGGCGATGGCAAAAGCCAGATTTGGTGGAGATGAAACGGGTCCATTGAAAAAGAATCTATAGCTTGAAAAACACATTTTAAAGATTTTTGGTTTTGGGGTAGATCTAGGGAGCTTGTTACCAGGGGCAAGTAGTATAAAACCTCAGTTTGTGTCATTTTCTGTCCCTACTGAATCTCGTGTAGGCTTGCGAATTCCCACCGATTTCTTCCGTTTTTTTTGGCTGAATGACTTGAGATTTTGAATCAGATTTCTTTGCTTTAAAGCTTGCTCTAGTGCCCATCCTAGTTCGGTTTCCAATATTGCTGGTTTAATAACTAATTGACCATTTGGTGGGGGCTTTGGCAGAGAACAGAGTATAATCGTGTATAAAAGATTACTTATTCCTTCTGCCCTCTGCCCTCTGCCTTGCCCGAAGGGCTGGTCAAAAACATAAAAAGCTACTTGACCCATGTTTTTTCAATCATTTACGACAATTCGTCCTATTTTGAATGAAAAATTGATATTCAGATAGAGTGTCAAGCTTTTTGTCTGTATCAAGAGATACAAAATTAGATGCGCTTACCCTGTCTCTTGCTTCGCATTTACGCTTCACTTCGTTACGTATGCCCTCCCTTACTCCTGCGCCAACGCAATGACAAACATGTTTTTGTAAAATTGGGATTTTTCAGAGACTCTTGAACCGCTACAAGATTACCTATTTTTTTGATCTTCAAACTGAGCGCTCTGAGCGTGCGGATGTTCTTTTTTACATATATATTCTTTTGGCGAGAAGGGAGTAGTTGGTATAGATGTTTGTTGAGCAAAGTTGCTTGATTATAGCGATTCTCAGTTGTGTCTCATAGATTCTCGCCCTCACCAGGTGCCCCTCTCCCAAACTTGGGAGAGGGGCACCTGGTGAGATCGGTGAGGGGATTATATATGTGACTTAAACGAGAAGCGCTATCTTAATTGATGAAAAGCTGATGTCGCCGAGCAATTATTGTCAGTCTCTGCGTATTCTTATTATTAAGATATAAGCAAATTTGATATAACTTAAGAACCGCGAAGAAAAGATGTAACTATGTCTCTTACCTTAGCGGCGGTATCTTGTTGCAATGCTAATGAAGCGATCGCATTCGCTTCCATGACTGTCAACTCGACGACGCGAGACTTAAATGCAGGAATTGCTTGGGGATTAAGACTAATCTCATCCAGTCCCAATCCTAGTAAAATCGGTACAGCGTCAAGATCTGCAGCGACTTCTCCACATAACCCAACCCAGATCTCGGCTTTATGTGCAGCTTGAACGGTTTGCTGAATCATATGCAGTACTGCGGGATGTAAGGCATCAGCTAAAGAGGCAACTCTTGGGTTTGTGCGATCGCAAGCCATGACATACTGACTAAGATCGTTTGTGCCAATACTGAAAAAGTCCACTTCTTTCGCTAAGCGATCGGCTAGTGTCACAGCCGAGGGCACCTCCACCATGATACCCACTTCCATTGCTTCATCGAATGGAATACCTTCTTGACGTAGTTCAGCTTGTACGTCCATCAGAAATACTTTGGCTGCTTGTACTTCTTCAACAGTTGCAATCATCGGAAACATAATCTTAATCTGGTTTCCTGCACTAGCTCTACAAATCGCTCGCAACTGCGTTTTGAAAATATCTGGATGTGCTAAACAGATACGAATTCCACGCCAGCCCAAAAATGGGTTAGTTTCCGAGGGCATATCAAAGTAAGGAAGTGGCTTGTCTCCGCCAATATCTAGGGTGCGAATAATCAAGGGACGTTGATCAAGAACTTGGGCAATTGCTTGATAAACTGCCAATTGTTCTTCTTCAGAAGGAGCGTTGGCGTGCTGTAAATAAAGGAACTCAGTGCGGAACAGTCCTACACCTTCTGCACCACAGGTAAGAGCAAGTTTGGCGTCTGAGATACTTCCAATATTAGCAAATACACTTATACGTTGACCATCACGAGTCATTGCTGGCTCATGCGTACCTGCAAACACAAACTTTTGTGCAGCTTGCCATGCATCCCGCTTGGCATTAAGTGTAGCTAAGAGATCTGGTTGTGGCTCTATCCATACTTCCCCAGTTTCACCATCCAGTGCTATAAGAGTACCATTTGCGAGCTGTAATATATCATTTGGTACACCGACAACTTCTGGTATTCCTAGAGAACGGGCGATCATGGCACTATGAGAAGTAGCACTGCCAGAAGTCGTACAAATACCCAGTACCTGTGTTGGATTTAGCCTAGCGGTGTCAGAGGGAGTTAACTCCGAAGCTACCAAAATGACTGGCTCACTAGAGTTTAGTTGAGAAGGCTCATTCCCCGTTAAAAGTCGTTGCACTCTTTGCCCCACGTCAATGACATCAGCAACTCGTTCTTGTAAATATGAGTCTTCCAAGCGGCGGTAATTGTTCGCTAGCTCATCAATAACCGCTTGCCAAGCAGCTTCAGCATTCAGATGCTGTGTAAAGATGCATTGGTGAACCTGCTCAATCAGTACTGGATCTTCTAAAAAAAGCAGATGGGCATCAAAGATAGCAGCTTCTGCATCACCAATTTGAGTAGATGCTTCCGAGAGTAAAGCTTGAATTTCCTGTTGTGCCGTTTGAAAAGCTATACGTACCCGTTGTGACTCTCCTTCCACATCATCTACGTGATATTGCTGGATAATAAGGGGAGTGGAGTGATGCAGGAAAACAGGTGCGATCGCCACCCCCGCAGAGACAGGGATTCCTTGGAGGTGAGAGGGAGAGATAGAGAGGGGAGAGGGCGGAGCAGGGGCGACAGGGTGAGCAAACTCTATTTCCCCAAAGTTACTTTCTGCTAGTGCTTGCAATGCAGCTAACGCCTCATTTGCATCAAAGCCAGTAGCAGTAATAGCAAGTTCATGTCCTTGACGCACACCTAAAGTTGCTACCTGGTTAATACTGTCACCACGGACTGCTTCAGTACCCTTAGTTAAATTTTTAACTTGAATTTGAGATTGAAACCGGGCCGCCGTGGCGACAAACCGAGATGCTGGACGGGCGTGCAATCCTAACCTATTATTGACAATAATATGGATTTCATGAGTGACTTGTCCCAAGTCATTTGTCATTTGTCCTTCACTAGTAACTAATGAGGGTTGACTAATGACTATACCCAATTGAGTTGCTTTTGCGACTAATGCTCCTCGGGCTTCAGCCATCACTTGCTCAACATTACAGCCAGATGCTGCGGCAACGGCTGCAGCCATAGCACCTTCTACTAACGGTGCTTCACACAAATGCACTTTGTGTCGCTGTTCTTGTGTAAGAAACTCTAACGCCATTTCTGCACTCATCAAGGCGCTACCCAGATCCATTAAGATGATAACACCCTCATCGCTGTAAACCGAGGTGATCGCTTCATAGACTTGCATGGCATCTGTGCCTAACGGGTTATCCGGATCGTTAATTCCTGCAGCTACAGCAAGAGAGACTTTACCCTGAACCATCTGCGTCACCAGATCACGTATTCCTTGGGCTAATTGAAAACTGTGAGAGACAATGATAATTCCAACCACGGCACACCGTCAACTTTGTTGAGAAGCTTTTACTCACACACTTAATCTATGCTGCTATTTGCTGCATGTATAGAGTGTCTTAACGAAGTGTAATGCACCTCATCAAGAGTGAACAAGGTGCTAATCTTCTCATTCGTCTTTACTACAATTCATCTCCGCCCCTACGACTGTACGGGCAGGTTTACCAGCTCACTAACAAAGCAATAAAATCAATCGATAAAACCTGCCCCTACGACTGAATTTTTACCTTTTGACTTCCGCCTTGTGGTACTAGCTCCAACAACTATCTGTGCTATACCAGTTGCAGTCTGTCCTTTTTTATACTTTAATTCTTCCATTAATTCACTAAAAATTGCTTTTTCTCTAATGCCTGCATAGTCTTCTACAGCATTCTGTATATCGAGTAACTCCTCTAGCTCTCGTGCCTGCTTTGGTATCAAATCTCGACGTTCAACGGCATAGATAATTTCTCCTAGCATTATCAATTTCGATTCTACTGGAATACGATTTTTTAGTCCCTGCATAATTCTTTGTTTAAAGCTATCGAAAAGATTGTCCATTGTCTATTTCCTCTCTAGTTAAAATGACTTTAGAGCGTTTCTAACAAACACTTCAACATCAAATAACTTGAAGTCGCTCCTGGATCTTGATTTCCCACACTGCGTTCTCCCAAGTAGCTAGCCCGCCCTTTCTTTGCAATCATTGGGATAGTATTTTTCATACTTTGTTCAGCTTTTGCTACAGCAAGTTGCATTGCTTCATGCATACCCTTACCTTCTCCAACAGCTTGACTAAAAGCTGTTACAGCAGGGGATAGCACATCTATCATTGTCTTATCGCCTAATTGCGCTTTGCCGCGTTGAAGTACCCCATCCAAACCTGCTTGCAGCATCTCGAGCATATCTTCCTCAGTCAATTCATGCTTACCTGTGATAACTGTACTTGCACGAAGAAAAAATGTGCCATAAAGAGGACCACTTGCACCTCCTACGGAGGAAATAAGTGTCATGCTGACTGTTTTCAAAATAGTACCGATGTCTTTGTCGGCGACACTTGCTAAGCTCGCTGTCGCCTTTTGAAAACCACGGCTCATATTCATCCCGTGATCCGCATCACCGATCGCTGCATCTAATTGAGTCAAATAGTCTTTATTCTGTTCTATCTCTGTAGCAAATGCCTGCAACCATTGCAAAATTTGTTGTTTTTTCATATAATTAAATACTGCGCTGAAGCGCAACTACGAACTTAGATTCCCCAGCGCAAACTTGGTGTTTTGACAGGTGCATCCCATAACTGGATCATCTCATCATCTAGCTTGAGTAGGGTTATTGAACAACCTTGCATATCTAAAGAAGTCATGTAAGGACCAATCAGGTTGCGTACAATCTGCAATGAGTGTTTTTCACAAACTTCTACAAGCTGGCGGTAGATAATATAGAGTTCGCTGAGGGGCGTTCCACCCATGCTGTTAACGAAAGCTAAAACTTTGTCGCCCTTCTCAAAAGCGTGATTCATCAGTTCCACATCTACCCATTCCCCTTTGTCTTCATCCCATTCTCGCACGGTTCGGCTGTAGGATATATCTTCAATGATAGACATTGCAAGCATTTGAGCAATCTCATCAGCTGATTTGATGCTCATGCGTTCCCTTCCTGGTTCACCGTGAATTCCGATGCCCATTTCTACTTCGCGATCGCCCAATGCAAAAGTCGGCGTTCCTTTGGCGGGGACTGTGCAAGAAGTCAGTGCTATTCCCATACTCCGCCCATTGAGGTTAACTCGCCGACACAAAGAAGCGACTCTTTGCAAATCATAACCCTGCTCTGTAGCGGCACCACAAATTTTTTCTGCTAGTACAGTGGTTCCCACACCACGGCGTCCCTGAGTGTAGAGGCTGTCTTTCACGGCTACATCATCATCAATCAAAATGTTTAGCACTCGGATGCCCTCACTACGAGCCAACTCAGTTGCCATTTCAAAGTTCATAATATCGCCACTGTAATTCTTGACGATATAAAGGATACCTGCGCCACCATCGACTTTCTTAGCAGCTTCCAGCATTTGATCAGGAGTCGGTGAGGTGAACACCTCTCCAGGACATGCAGCATCAAGCATTCCTATCCCTACAAAGCCACCGTGCATCGGTTCGTGACCACTTCCACCACCTGAAACAATTGCTACCTTACCATGTTTAGGTGCATCGGTTCGATAGATAAAGGTGGGATCATGGTGAACCTTGATGAGATCGGGATGAGCCACTGCCATACCTTCTAGACTTTCACGTACAAAGTCAACAGGTGCATTAATCAGCTTTTTCATAACTTTTTTTATTAACTGCTAAGACGCCTTCGCCGTTAGACTTCTCCAAAAAAAGAACGCCATGAGAACGAAGAGAGTTCACGAATTATTTTAGACCTCAGTTGTGTCTCCCTTCGCTAAAAGTTCAAAAATGATCACCGCTGAAATCCTTAACCCTCAAATTCAGATCCCCGACTTCTTTAAGAAATCGGGGATCTGAATGCGACTATCCTACAAAATAAAGGGAGTTCCAGAATCATTTAAGATTATTATACAAGTTGTCTCTTAAAAACAAAAAATTTTGATTTCACAAAATGTAAAGAACTGGTTTGTCACGGCTCGATTTGGGATGTTTATTCACTGGGGACATAGTTCTCAACGTGGGTGCGAATTATCATGGCCTCTTGTGGGCGGTGTATTTAGTTTGCCGTTTTGTAATAACATTCCTGTAAATGAATATCACAGTACAGCAGCAACATTTAACCCACAAAAATATAATCCTCAAGAATGGGCACAATTAGCTAAACGCATGGGAATGCAGTATGCCATCTTGACAGTGAAACATCACGATGGCTTTGCCATGTTCGACACAGAACAGTCGGATTTTTCAATTAAAAATTCGTCTTACAGCAAAGATATTGTACGAGAATTTGTGGACGCTATGCGATCGCATGGAATTCGCATTGGCTTGTACTTTTCATTAATTGACTGGCATCATCCAGATTATCCTGCCTTTACTGAAGCTGACAAACCTTATGTTTTCGGTCAATATCGTCAGCCGACGCCCAAACAATGGCAGCGATTCACTGATTTTATGTTTGCCCAAGTGCAAGAATTGCTAACAAATTACGGTAAAATAGATATTATCTGGTTTGATGGTAGTTGGGAACGTACTCCTGAACAATGGCAAGCACAAAAATTAAACGATTTAATTCGTTCTTTGCAGCCAGATATTTTAATCAATGATCGCTTGCCTGGTTTTGGTGACTTCAGTACTCCAGAACAGTTCATTCCACCTCAGCCACCTGAATCTGCCTGGGAAACTTGCATGACAATTAATGAAAGTTGGGGCTACAATTCAGCTGATACCAACTTTAAAACTGCGCGGCAGTTAATTCATGCACTTTGTGAAGTGGCAGGTAAAGGCGGTAATTTACTATTAAATATTAGCCCAATGGGGGATGGAACTATTCAGCCAGAATTAGTTGAACGCTTGGCAGTACTGGAAACATGGATGGCAAAGCATAGCGAAAGTATTCTGGAAACGCAGCCTGGATTGGAACCTTGGCAGTTTTATGGAACTTCAACACGTAAGGAAAACAGAGTTTATTTACACTTACTATTAAAACCATATGATACTTTCACCGTGCGCGGAGTGCCGATTGAGAGAGTAAAGTCCGTGCAAGTTTTAGCTAACGCAAGAGAACTTAACTACACGAAGCGTTGTGCAATTATAGATACATTATTCAATCCCGATCCATTAGGGGAATTGACAATTACTGTGCCAGAATCAGCGATTGATCCCTACGCTACAGTCATCACAATTGATTTTACTCCTGCGAATATAGATTAGGACTTACGCAAACTCTACTCATTCTTGGCGTACAAGAGCGTCTTGGCGGTTCAATAAATTAAGCCTTTTGGCAACTTTTGCCTAAGTCCTATAGATGAAGCTATCTGAATCCTCAATCGAGACAGATAAATGTAACTTGTGACATTGTTATTTGTCGTTTTTTATACACAAAATTTAAGTATATGGTAAAACCAAGAACGCAAAGCAGAATCTTTTATATCAGGTTCGGTTAATTAGTTGTAGTTCTCGCGATATTTAAACCCCTCCCCGCACGCGGGGAGGGGCGGTTTTGGCGTCAGACATAACCGGGGTGGGGTTCTTCAAGATTTATAAGCGTTTATCCGAACTTGATATTACTCGCTTATTGATTTTATTTGACTTGTTGCGTGCAGCTTAATAAAGCTATCAAAGGCATACCAAGCTAATACGTACCAAGGTATAATTTCTAACTGTATCCCTTTAACGATTAACTGTCGTACTGCAAGACTGGCAAGTCCTAAAGGAAAAAGGAAGCGAAGATCGACGACACCATTAGTTGATACTCTGACTCGCTTGTTCAAGTCAACAACTGCATTCGAGACTTCTGCCGCCGCGTCAGATTTTCCTTCCGCGATATCGCCAAAAATAATGCCTAAATCCTTTAAAGAGGCGAAAACATTTTCCTGACTACCTTCACTGCCATCTTGTTCAATGGTAATACTACCATTTTGGACATTTGTCCGAACCTGATTGATGTTAGGATGTGCTTGTAGCGAACTGGCAATTCTTTCTATTTCCCCAGATTGACGGTGAGAGGGTGCAACTCTCAACCGCAGCCGTGTTGGGGTAGAACTAACAACTCGTGTATGTATGGGTTTAGATCTTTTTGCTAAAGTTGCTTGCTGCATACTTGTCGGCATCTGCGTGAGACTGCCATAACCATTTTTCAACACCTTTGCAAATCTCCTCCCTTGAAATTCGTAATTCGTAATTCAATAAAATTACGAATTACGTAAGGTTTTCTCTAAGCTTGAGCCAAAGAACAAAAAGCATTGGGAAATCTACAGCCCGTTCTCAGATACACTGTTAGTAGAGGTAGTATTAACTTCAACTATTGGTAAATCCTTGGAATCAGCGATTTCTGCTCTTGCCTCAGCTACCATGTCTTCCCAAGTCTCACCAAGTTCTGCGAATGCTCCCTTGCTTTTTTCATAGAGAACCATTCCGCCTTTAATGAGTGACTTGGCAATCGGTTTACCCACTCCGGCTACAACTGGAATGAGGACAGGTGCTAAAAGTACTGCACCAATACCAGCTATGATACCAGGTGCGCCAGCGTCTTCAACAAAATCACCTATTTTTGGTGCCATAATTCTTAACCTCTTGTAATTCAGAAAATTGTACTAAAACCTTCTATCTAACTCTGAGAAGATATTTGCGTCATCCACCTAGGGATTGATCTTTCTTTAGTTAGAAGTTAGAAGTTGTGCTTTTTGACAACAAACAACTAAGTATCTTTACTTAAGTATTGGGCGCAAACCATTCACGCCAGCAACTACGGTGGAACCATTGTTGACTAGAGTAGCAGCTAAGGGGTTAAGACCAAACAGAACTGCTATGACCATTGCTGCTAGGTTGGGAATGGCAATAATACCTGTGTTTTGCCGAATCAACTCGTTGGCTTTGCGGGCGATCGCGATGGCTTCCAATAAACCATGCAAGTCATTCTGCATCAACACCAAGTCTGCAGTTTCACGGGCAATCTCGGAACCGTTGGCGAAGGATACGGAAACATCAGCATATGCTAAAGCTGGGGAATCATTGATCCCATCACCAACAAATGCAACTGTTTTGCCTTGTTCGTGCAATTGGCGAACCACCGTTGCTTTCTGTTCTGGGAAAGCTTCTGCGTGGGTATGACTTGGGGGAATGCCTAGTTCAGTAGCAACAGAGCTAGCCGTGCGTTTGTTATCCCCGGTAAGCATGTGGATTTCCACACCTTCAACCGTCAATAGGGCTGTGATGACTTCGCGGCTTTCTTCTCTGAGTATGTCACTATATTTTATTTTACCTTGAATTTCACCATTAATTGCAACATAAATTGCGGAAGAACGATCAGACTCAGTCGGATAATCCTGTTCAGAGTTTGAAACCGTACTATTCTGACGTACAAAGCGCTCGCTACCCACGTAAACAGTCTGTCCGTCAATTTCTGCTTGGACTCCCAAACCCAGTTGATACTCCCACTTACCACGGGAAGGAATTTCTATGTTCTGTGCTTCCGCATAACGGATCACTGCCTCTGCTACAGGGTGTGTCAAACGCTGTTCTGCGGCTGCCGCCAGTTCCAATACTCGCTGCGGTGACGTTGCCGGATTCAGACTTTCTACAGCAATCACAGTCACTTCACCTTTGGTTAAGGTACCTGTTTTATCAAAGACGACAGTATCAACCTCTGCCAGTTTTTCCAATGCCCTGCCACTGCGAATCAGAATTCCGTTTCGTGCTGCGTAAGTGAGTGCTGCTAACACTGTTGTTGGTACGGATACCCGAATACCTGTGGCAAAGTCAAGGGTGAGGACGCTAGCAGCCCGTGATGGATTGCGGGTTACGGCAAATACTGCTCCTCCAAGTAGCAAAGTTGGCAAGACTGCCCTTTGAGCTATTTTTATGGCATAGTTCTCTATGCGGGTATCATGGACAGGTGCTTGCTGCATTAACTGAATGCTTTGTCCCGCACGCGTGTCGTTACCTGTGCGTTCTGCCAAAATATAAATCCGTCCTTCTCGCACCAAAGTAGAGGCAAAAACTGGTTGTCCCTTTCTTTTTAAAACTGGCATGGATTCGCCAGTCAGTTTTTGCTCGTCCAGTAGCGCTTTACCTCGTAAAATAGTACCGTCAACGGGAACTTGTTCGCCAGGGTAAACGATGACTGTATCCCCTCGTTGTACATCTTGAATGGGAATTTCCACCTTAGTGCCATTGCGTTCCACCCAAACAAACTGCCCGAGAGAATTCAGTAAATCTAAAGTTTGGAGTTGAGAAGAACGCGCTGTGCGATCGCGAATATTATCGCCTATTTCAATCAACCCTAGCATCAATGACGGCGTGAGAAACTGACCTTGCAAGGTTGTTATGGCGATCGCCATAAAATCTAGAAAGTCAATATTTAGTGTTCGTTCGTCTCTAATACCTTCCCACGCTCGGAGCGCCACTGGTAATGCTGCAACAGCAATCGTTCCTGCCATTATAATTGGCGGAACGGAAAAGCCCAATGGTCCTCCTAACACTCCTAAAGTCAGCGCCACAACCGAAATTGGTAAGCCTGGCCATTTTTGCTCAGAATCAGTTGGCTTAAGTACAGATTGAGAGGGTTTGAGAACAATAACTTCACTTGCTGATTGAATCAGATGACTCAAGAGCGATCGCATCTCAGCATCCGAAATCTTGCTGACTTTATAAGCCACAGCCAAAGATGCAGCAGCAGGCTTTACACGCACGTCAATCGTCGAAGTATCAGCGTCTAGCAACACTTGGAGGCGTTGTGCATATTCGGGATCGTTACGCAAACGAGGTATGCCATACCTGATCCTTCCAGGAATTGCATGAACAATACTATGAACAACCAATGAAGGTGGGCAATGGTAGTAAGTACCGTCAGCTAAAGTAAATTTAGGATTCTGCTTCTTACTAATACTTGAAACTAAATTTTGAGGCGGAGGGAGTTGCACCGCTGTTTCTTTTGCCATTTTTTCCTGATATGTAGTTTTGTTATTGAAGCGAACTTTGCTTGATTATCGACACACTAATTACGAACTATGTGAGTGATCCCGTTAGACAACTAGCAGATTGAATCAAACTATCTAAATACGACATTGGTATATTAAAGGTGTTTTTATATTGCTTTTGAGCATCCAGCATTAATCCAGTCTGATAGGTAATCACAATTGATGCTGCTGCGCTATTAACTCGCTCACTCGTCACTGCCGAATCAGCTTTGAGTAATGCCTCCAAACTTTGGACATATTTTGGATCTGAGGCAATTCGTGGTATGCGAAACCTCACCCGCCCCGGCATGGCATGAGCAATGCTATACGCGACTTTTGCAGGTGGCTGCTGGCGCTCAATAGCTGGCTGACTTACAGAAGAAGACACAGGATTATTTTCCACTTCCACAATTTCAATCGCATTGTGAGTGCATACCTCTTCGTTCGTTGCTGACTGCAAGTTGACTTCAGTTAATGAATTCTCACGAATCTCACTGACTTGCTGAGTCACAACTTCTACTTCACCTGCTCTTTGAATCAGATGAACCAAATGCGATCGCATATCGGCATCTGACATCACTCCCATTTTGTAGTTAACAACAATCGATCCCGCAGTTTTGTTAATGAACTGACTCGTTACCCAATCTTTATGTGCAAGCAACTCCAACAAGCGTTGCTCGTAATCTGAATCTAAAGAAATTCTCGGTACGCAAAATCCGACTCGCCCAGGAAGTGCATGAGCGATACTATATACTACGCTTCTTGTCTGCGTTACAGTGACAATTTCTGTTCTGCCTGAATGCAGTGCTAGCAATGTTGAAACAGGCATGATATCCTCCAGTACTTCTCAATCCGGAACAGGATCTAACGGAAAGTTTGCTATAAAGTCAAGAACGGCAGAAAGTGCAGGTGCTTTGAAGTCAACCCATCTTCTTGTATCTGTTAATTCTTTGGGTTCATTGGGTTGACTTACCTTCTCGGCAAGCCTTTCTGCTGTTGTCGTCTGAATGGGAATTGTTTGTGGACTCGTTTCATCAGCTAAGGAGAGCAAATTTACCCAATGGGATAAGGGGATCTGATCTAAATGATGGAGTATAGCGATGGAAGCCGCATCACAATTGACTCGCACACTAGTCACTTGAGGATCGATTTTGAGAAGCCGCTCCAATCTCCGCGCATAAGCTTGATCGCGAGATATCCGAGGTACGTTAAATCTAATTCGTCCTGGAATAGCATGAACAACGCTATATGCAATCTCTTCCGGCTTTATGAGTTCAGTACTATTCTTTTCATTCAGAATATTGACAGTAGCAGAAGAGGAGGAACTATTCTCTACTGGTATTTTTCCCTTGCTGCTTTCCCGTTCAACATGAGATGACTTTGCATTTGATTGTGATGCGAAAAGAGGCTCAAAGCAATCTATGAATCTACGAGTCGCATCCGCTGTCAACATGTAAACAGGGATCGCTACCAAACCATTGATACCTAACCCTCCTGTCACTGCTAACCCCGTCATTAAGGGTATCAGTGAAATTCCCTGTTCTTTCCAAAAATCTGTAGATTTCCATGCAGCAAAAGGATCAGTATGACTGGGTGATTGAGATGAATTCTCTTGATTCATGCCTGATTGCTGGAGTAACTCTAAAATCTGCACAGATGACAGCTTACTTTCATCAAACTTAACTACCAAATTGCCAGTTTGCTCATGGACGGAAACTTCCTTCACCCCATCGTGCTGCCGTACAATTTCTGATATAGTCTTTATTACTGAGTCTGGACTACTTTCAGTAACACGGACACGTATGCGCCCAGTCATAGAATGGACAATTTCCCACCTTCCAAGAGGCAGCTGCACTGTTGATTCTACAGGTGCACTGCTCATATTTTCACCAACTTCATTGCTGCACTCCTGATGGGAGATTAAGTCATCCGAGATTTGCAGCTTTGGACTTAATCTCTCAAGACTACTCATAGTTTTGGTCATTTACCCGATAGCTAATATCCAGCCAAAAGGTTAACAATAGATTAAATATAGCTTATAGTTTGTAGTAAACGATCTTTCTTTAGAGTTATTTACACTTGAGTATTGTTTCCCATAAGTTTTTGGTACTCCTGCTCGGTGATCAAGTCTAAAGTACTCTCTAACCGATCTAAAAAGACGACACCATCAAGATGGTCGTACTCATGTTGAAATATACGAGCTACGAAATTGGTAAATTCTTGCTTTTGAGACTTGCCGTGACGGTCAGTATACTCGACTTCCACCGCCTGATATCTTGGCACCAACCCCCTAATCCCCGGAATACTCAAACAACCCTCCCAATCTTTAACAACTTCAGTGGAATGTCCGAGGATTCTGGGATTAATGATGGCAGTCGGTTCCATTTCCGGTGCTTTAGGATACCTGGCATTAGGACGAGAGGCAACAATGAACAAACGACTTGCGTTTGCTACTTGAGGTGCAGCAATGCCTACACCATTAGCGTTGGTAACTGTTACAGTTAAATCGTCGATGAGTTTTTGAATACGATCATCTTGAATATTCTCAACCAAGGACGCTTTTTGACGCAGGACTGGATTGCCTAATTCAATAATAGTTAGTATTTCTGCCGCCATATAAACTCCCCCTTGTCTCCGTACTAGTTTAAAAAATAACAAACTTTATACACTAAAAGTGCAGCTTTTACACTCTCCTTGGCAAAGGTGCTGGTTTAATTTCAAGTGGTATATTTTGCCCCTTACGTTGCACTTGTAATTGTAAAGAAACACCTATCTGACTCTTTTCGATGAGCTTTTGCACTTCTTCTTTCGTAGTGACAGGCTGGTTGTTAATGCTTTGAAGCACATCACCTGCTTTGAGTCCGGCTTTATCAGCTGGACTACCAGGTACAACATCAATTAATAAAACTCCCTTATCTGCTGTGAGATTAAGATCAAGTTTACTCTTGATTCTTTCCTTAATTTCTGGCGTCAGCGTTACCATCCGAACACCTAAATAAGGATGATCGACTTTGCCGTTAGTAATGAGTTCTTGAGCTATCCGCTGGGCACTATTAATGGGAATGGCAAATCCTAAACCTTGAGCACCTTGGATAATAGCTGTATTCATCGCAATCACTTCACCGCGAGAATTGAGCAATGGACCCCCAGAGTTACCGGGGTTAATTGCAGCATCTGTCTGAATGTAATCAACACGTTTGTCATCACTAGCACCAATATCACGACCAGATCGATCTGTGGCACTAACGATTCCAGAAGTCACGGTATTGTTTAGACCTAAAGGATTACCGATCGCAATGACTGCTTCTCCTGGTTGTATAGCATCAGAATTACCCAAAGCTATGATGGGTAAGTTGTTAGCATCAATTTTAACAACAGCAACATCTGTTACCGGATCTTCTCCCTGGACTTTTCCATTAAAAGTCCGACCATCTTTCAGTTTTACGGTCACAACATCAGCACCGTCTACCACATGGGAATTTGTTAATATCTGACCGTTAGCGTTGATAATAAATCCAGATCCGCTTCCTTTTTCTACGCGCTGTTGGGATTGTAATGGCGATCTGTTTCCGTAAAATCGCCCCAGAAATGGATCTCCAGATTCATCGGGAATTTGAGAAGTTACTGTTCTGGTAGAATCAATACGCACTACAGCAGGTCCTACCTCTTTAACTACCGTGACTACAAAATTAGAATCTTTATTGGACAATGCAATAGCTGGAGACGGGACACTTTCTGGATTTTTTTGAGTTAAATTTTGGCTTTGATTTTGAGCATCGGTTCTGTTTGTCCCCAGGGTATTAGCAGCTATTGAGCAACCTCCAAGACAGACCATTGCTAGTCCACTCAGTATCATGTTAAACATAGAAGCACTGAGGAAATTCCTGGTATTGGTCTCTGGCTCAAAGTCTGTTATCTTCATGTGCTTTTGTTTCTCCTTAATATAAATCTACAGGGGATAAGATCTAGTCTACTGGGGGAATAAAAATGATGACACCTGAAAAGGTTGTTTCCGGTTGAGTCCTTAGTCTGCTAGATTGGTGCTTTTACATCCTCTATTGTGACGATTGCTAGCATTGGTGGTAGATATATGGAAATACCCATCGAAAGTCTGTGGAGTCAAGTCCTAGAGCGTTTGCAGCTAGAGCTATCCCGTCCCACCTTTGAGACTTGGATTAAGACGGCTAGTGCGGAACGCTTGGAAAATAATTGCTTGGTCATTTGTACTCCTAACCCCTTTGCACGTAATTGGTTACAGAAATATTACATAAAAACCCTTGCTAATGTAGTGCAAGATATTGTTGGTCATCCTGTAGAAATACATATAACTGTTGCTAAAGGTGAGGAATCTCATTTGCCGGAAAGAGAGGTTTCTTGGGATATACCAGAGCAAACGACTCCTGCTGAAAATGTTTCTAAAAAACGCTCGAAAACAACTGATTTAAATCTAAAGTATGTATTCTCCCGATTCGTGGTGGGTGCGAACAACCGTATGGCTCACGCTGCTGCTTTAGCAGTTGCAGAATATCCGGGAAGAGAATTTAATCCCTTATTTTTGTGCGGCGGTGTTGGCTTGGGGAAAACTCATCTTATGCAAGCGATCGGTCATTATCGCTTGGAGATCAGCTCTGATGCCAAAATATTTTATGTCTCTACTGAGCAGTTTACCAACGACTTAATCACTGCTATTCGCAAAGATAGTATGCAAAGCTTTCGAGAACATTACCGTGCGGCTGATGTGCTTTTAGTAGACGACATTCAATTTATCGAAGGCAAGGAATACACGCAAGAAGAATTTTTTCATACTTTTAATACGTTACATGAAGCAGGCAAGCAAGTCGTATTAGCTTCGGATCGTCCTCCCAACCAGATTCCCCGGTTGCAAGAACGTCTGTGTTCTCGTTTTTCGATGGGTTTAATTGCTGATATTCAAACACCTGATTTGGAAACGAGAATGGCTATTCTTCAGAAGAAAGCCGAATACGAGAATATTCGTTTACCTAGAGATGTGATTGAGTATATTGCATCTAATTATACTTCTAATATTCGAGAGTTAGAAGGAGCGTTAATCCGAGCGCTCGCCTATATCTCAATTTGGGGTTTGTCTATGAGTGTAGAAAATATAGCACCAGTTTTAGAACCACCTAAAGAAAAGATAGAAGCAACCCCCGAAATGATTTTGAGAATTATATCTGATGTGTTTGATATTTCAATTGAAGATCTTAAAAGCAATTCCCGTCGCCGGGAAATTAGCTGGGCGCGTCAAATTGGAATGTACCTCATGCGTCAGCATACGGATTTGAGTTTACCTAGAATTGGAGAAGAATTTGGTGGTAAAGATCATACGACGGTGATTTATAGCTGTGAAAAAATAACTCAACTACAAGCAACCGATCAAGGCTTGGTACATACACTCCGCCAACTAAGCGATCAAATCAAAGTAACCAGCATCAGCCGTCCAAAAAAATTATACTGATAGTCATTCGAGTCTTGGTACGTTCGGAAAGTTGCTATTCTTCATTTAAAATGTGTGGTCAACTTACAAAGTACCGGATACACGGACTATCCCCACTTCTGAAATACTCATAATTCAGTTCTCTACCCTCCATTTCCCACTCTTCAGCACAATATCTTTCCTTCTAAAATTAATGTTAAATGAACTATAAAAACTTATTAAGAAAAAATTACCTTGTGGAAAAATCACAGGCTTCTGTGGAAAACTATCATTTATTCTGTGGAAAAACTTATATAAACTGTGGAAAATTTAAATAGGTATAACTACTCTGTGGATAAACACCCCCAATTTTTCCACAAGTTTTCCACAGGCATAAATTGCAAAATATATTAGCTTGAAAAGCTTATGCTAGTTTTTCCACAGTTTCCACAGCTACTACTATTACTATTGAAATAATATTATTAATATTAGTAGTCAAGCAAAGTTCACAGGTCACAAGGCTCAAGAAATTCCCTGCCTGACTCCTCATTTATCAACAACAGTGCTACTATATCGAACACACAGGCTGAATCTAAAGCATGAAATTAGTTTGCACCCAAAGCGACCTCAGTACTAACCTCTCACTTACCAGCCGTGCCGTACCTTCACGCCCGACTCATCCGGTACTTGCTAACGTGCTGCTACAAGCTGATGCTGAAACTAACCAGGTGAGCTTAACCGGCTTCGATCTCAGTTTGGGTATCCGTACCAGTTTGAATGCTGAAGTCATACAAGGGGGAGCGATCGCCATTCCTGCCAAGCTGCTCAATGATATTACTTCTCGTCTTTCAGAGGGAGAAATCACTTTGGAGGATGAATCTGCTGATTCAAATACTCCAAGCAGCGAAGGTTTAATTGTCACACTTACTTCAAAAAGTGGTCGCTATCAAGTCAGAGCAATGGGAGGCGAAGAGTTTCCAGAGCTCCCCTTAATTGAAAATACACAAGCGACACAGCTTCAGGTTACGGCACTCATTGAGGGATTGCGCGGTTCCCTATTTGCTACCAGCCCTGATGAAACCAAGCAAGTCCTTACCGGAGTGCATTTAACAGTTGAGCAAGACAGCTTGGAATTTGCAGCTACTGACGGACATCGCTTAGCAGTTGTACAAACTACCAACGAAAGTCCAGAAACTGGTTACGAAGGAAAGCTAGAAGTCACATTACCAGCTAGAACCTTGCGGGAATTAGAGCGAATGTTGGCTCATAACAGTTCTCAAGAAGAACTTGTCGCCTTGTATTTCGATCAAGGTCAAGTTGTTTTTGAATGGCAGAACCAACGTTTGACAAGCCGCACGTTAGAAGGTCCTTATCCTGCTTACTCAATGCTGATCCCCCGCCAATTTCAGAGAGAACTCACTCTGGATAGAAAACAATTTTTGAGTGCGTTGGAAAGAATTGCTGTATTAGCTGACCAAAAAAATAATATTGTTAAGCTGAGCTTAGACAATGCAGCACAAGGAATTACCTTGTCTTGTGAATCTCAAGATGTAGGTAGCGCTATGGAGTCAATGGCAGCACAGATATCTGGAGAAGATATAGATATTGCTTTTAATATCAAATATTTAATGGAAGGGATAAAAGCTTTGCCATCTTCCGAAATTCAAATGCAACTGAACACCAATTTAACTCCAGTGATTTTCACACCCTTAGGTGGTTTGAAAATGACCTACTTAGCTATGCCAGTGCAACTTAGAGGTGTATAGAACTACTCTTCACGATTAACTAAAGCGGATTGATTTATCAAATTGCTAATTACTGCTGCGTTGGAATTTCTATCCACAATTCTGTTCCTACATCTTGCTGTGTATCACATCTAAAAACGAATGAGAGTGCATCTACAGGGAAACCCCTTGGAACGAGCTTCAAGGAGTTTCCCTGCGCTCTTGCCAAGTTTTTATCAGCAAGAGCGCTAAGAAAAGAAAGAGAATATTTCACAACCTACATTTCTAAGGTCTAACTAATTTGCCTGATCAGCAAAACGAATTTTGAGATAGTCATCCTCCATCTTTGCTCCTGCAGGTTGGAGTGCAGCTAAGGCTTGTGGCAATACTAAGTTACGGCGATGATTGCCAATAGTAATGTTAAGTTCATCACCCGTTTTACTCAGATGCACCTGATTTTTGGGAATACCAGGTAAGTAAAGCTCTAAACTGTACTGATTTTGCTCTTGAATGATTTTGATAGTGGTTTCTTTGTAATAAACTTGAGTTGGGTCCTCATCTTTGTATAGTATTTCTTTCAGACGTTCTAAAGCTTCTAAACCACACATTTCTACAGAAAAAAGAGGAACTTCTTTTACTGGAAGTGGGTGAAAGTTTTCATGGATTTCTTGCCGATATTGCTGTTGATTCTCTTTCCAGCGTTGAAAAAAGGGATCTTGTACTTCATTGGGAATAATCCGATTTGCCACTATCAAATCTGTGGCAACGTTATATAAACTCAGATAAGCATGAGCACGAAGAGACTCTTTAATCACCATCTTTTCAGGGTTGGTGATGAGACGTACTGAGGTTTGATTATTGTCAGTTAATACTTTTTCTAATGCTTCAATTTGTTGGTAAAACTCGTAAGGTGCGTCCATCACCTCTTTGTCAGGTAGAGAGAAACCAGCGATTGGTTTAAAAAAAGGTTCTACCAAAGGTCTTAGTGCGACTGAGATATTTTGAAACGGTTTGTAAAAGCGGCGCATATACCAACCGCTCACTTCTGGTAGGCTGAGTAGACGTAGTGCTGTACCAGTCGGGGCTGAATCGATAATCAGCACATCAAAATCGCCTTCATCGTAGTGGCGCTTCATCCTAACTAAGCCGAAAATCTCATCCATACCTGGTAAGATTGCCAATTCTTGCGCCTGCACCCCATCTAAACCTCGTGCCTGTAGAACTTGGGTAATGTAGCGCTTTACCGAACCCCAGTTCGTCTCTAGTTCCTGCAGTGCATCCAGTTCTGCACCCCACAAATTTGGACGAATTTGGCGCGGTGCATGTTCTAGTTCTATGTCAAAACTGTCTGCTAAGGAGTGAGCCGGATCTGTACTCAGAACTAATGTACGATAACCAAGTTCGGCACAACGAAGTCCAGTGGCGGCAGCTACGGAGGTTTTGCCCACACCGCCTTTACCTGTCATTAAAATTACACGCATGGATAATTCTGTCTAGTCTGAGAAATGTTTACACTTATTTACATTATCGTCTGTCTGTTTGTTTGTTTGAAGTGCTGCTTTAGTAAATCTAGGCGCGAACAGTTCCAATAATCGATGTGAGAAACAATCATCTCTTGAGCATTGAGGCGCAACTCACTCCTGCCTGGAACAGCTACGCGCGGTTTCCAAGGTAGGGGAGTATTCCAACTGAGTGTCCACTCGGTCTTAATTGTGTCTCCTTCTCGATAAATGTTGTGCAAGTCCATTTTGGTGTTTATAAACAAAGTTTCCATGAATTTAATCATCAACTTGTACCGCTTAACTCCATGAAATTTGTTAAGTGGGTCTTGAAAATAAACATCTTGAGCGTAGATACTGTATGTTTGATTAACAGGAAATCTTTGATAGTCTTCTTTCAAAATTTCAATGATATCCATATTTTCTACACGCTAATTACTAATTACTAATCAATCTCATCCCATAAACGTTCCAACTGACGCCGCCAAGCAGTTAAAACTTCTTCCTGAACTTGTGCAGATTGATCTATTTCTCCCATCAATCCTTCTGCATAAAAGCGGTCAAGGTTTTGCATAGTGGCTTGTAGGGACTGCCCTTGCTTTTTTGCCGCTAAAATAATTTGCCTAATACGGCTTTCAATAAGTCGATTAAAGACATCATCTAAACCACTCTTATACAGGGAGATAAGTCGAGCGATCGCATCTCGAAAATCTTCTACAACCAAACTGGCACAATTATGCTGAAACACTCCCCAAATCACATTTTGGTGTAAAGCGTAGCGTACTTCTTGAGTGTCATCAAAATTTGCTTCTAAAAATTGTTCTAAAAATGGTTGAGCTTCTTGTAATGGTACAATTGGTAGCAAAATCCGCAACCAAGTTTCATCATCCGAAAGCATCACTAACAGCCGTAGATTCTGAGTTTCTATTTGCCAAGAACCTGGTGCAACGGTATTGATAGTTGCAGCATTAAATAATTCTTTAAGTGTATCTGCTATTTCTTGCGGATTCATAGTCTTTTTTTAAGCTTCAGTTTCTAGCGTAACGTTTTCAGGTAGCAATGCGATCGCTAATCTCTGTAAGCATCAGTATCAAGCCTTTCTTAGACAGAATATATCTAAAATGAAAAACACATTTTTTTAAGTAATAATACTGAGATCAAGAACTTGGAAATAACTCTCTCTGTCCATAACATACAATCTTTATATTTTGGTTTCCTAAACTCCTTTTTTGTAAATCAAAAATACTGAACCGATTGGTCCAGGATTTTCGACGTAGATTTTATTGTTGTAGTACAATCCTGGAGACATTCCGCCATCAAATAACATTCCTTCTTGAATATTGCCCAAACAGTTATTTCGAGCAATACCTTTGAGGACATCATCAAACATATTTGGTAAAAGTTCTTGATTCAGCTGAGATAATTTAATATTTGAGTTTGCTCTAGCGTCATTAACAAGTAAGATCACATCCCCTTTAGTCGTTATGGCTACCATTGAACGATTAGTTATCTGATTGCAAGCTGATTCTCCTAAAGCTGGACAAATATCTTTAAACTTGCCGTTTTGATAAAATCTGCCATTACCTCCAACTAAGTTGTAATTAAGAATATTATTCTTTCTCTTTCCTACTTGGAGAGTGGCTTGACGTTGCTTTGCTTCTCCTCCCGATATACCGAAGGAAGAACGCTTATTTTTAAATGCACCTGAATACTCCACACCACGAGAAATATTCAAACCTTGAGGTTTATTTTCTGTATCTATATAGTCGGCGTTAATTGCTACAAGAGGTGTTTTTCCATTTAATTTAGCATTTTCCTCGGTAATCATCTCATGAAACTGTTTGGGCACATATTCTTGACGAAATCTTCCCTTTATATCCTTTGTATAAAGCTTATGAGTTAGACCAACGTTAACTTTAAAATCTAGTTCTTCTGATTTAGGGTTGAAAATAATCACATGATTAATGCCATTTTCATCTTTTTCTCCCTGATTATTAGTTTTCAGAAAAACTAGACTGAATTTTTCATCTTGCCCTAGACAAGATTTAGCTTTAGCTGTAGCTGTAGCTGAATTTAGTTCAATTCCTTGACATCCTAATATCAATATAATTATAAAGATAGGTAAAATAAATAACTTTGTTTTGAACATATTTAATTTTGCCATATAGGCGGTTTTGGTTTTATAAACACTTAGTGTAATCTACTAATAAAACAGGTAAAACCCGATCAGTAAAATTCGATTTAAAGTCAACTTATAAATTACACAGTATGGGTTGATGAATTTACAATTCAACGAGGTTATACCCCAGTGCAAGTTGTATATATTGGAAGTATTTTAGCACTCACTCTCTGTTTACACCAATTTTATAGGGACGTCTTAGCAAAATATCAGTACAAAAAAGAATAGTGCTGTGTTTCTTGATAGCGCTCGCTGTGAATTCAGATGAAGGTTAAACGACTGGCTCACTCGTCTTGGCTTTAAGTCTCCCACCAAAATGCAACGATATTGGTGGGAGACAATTGCGTAATGAGTTAGAATCTTCTACTGATTGATTTTGAATTCTGACGAATTTTTTAAAGTAAAAATAGACGATATTTTGCATCGCGGAGGCAGCCATGACTCTCCTTTTTTGTCGATAACGCTAACAAACCAATTGATTAGTTTTAGTCGATCCCTCACATAAAGGGGTTGGGATGAACACAGTTACAAAAACCCCGCTACAGTATAATCTGAGCGGGTAGAAACTTTTAAATTAATTTTGGCTCATCTAAAACCCAAAATTAAAAGAGCCATTCTAAAACAGCGTCTTCTTTCTTATTAGTATTCTGGGAAGGTGTTTCACGATGGAACTTCATGTGAATTGAACGTGTTTGTTCACCATCAGCAGCCACAGCCTTAATTGGATAGTCAATCAAACCATCTTGGAAGGACATCTGAAAGCGGAATGTACCATCTGGATTCAGTTTGATTGGACGACCGCCAATCGTTACATTAGCATCAGGTTCGGTCGCACCATAAACAATCAACTCAGCATCAGCGATCAACCAGAACTGGCGCGGACGCATGGGTACGTCACCAGAGAAGCCAGCACCGGACATTCCAACACCGGACATTGTTAAACCGGAAGTTGTAGGAACTGCCCACATACCTACGCCAGAAGGGAAGATATAGGAACTAATAGCTTGTTCTGGACTCACAGGACTGGGAAGATGCTGCATCGATCCGAATAGAGAACCTGCAACCCGCATTGCTTCACCAGACTCAGCCATGCCAAAGATTTGGTCGTAAATGCCATTCTCGCCAGCACCTGTAGTTGTAGCAGTCCCATTCGCAGTCGCAGGCGTTTCTGGTGACGCTTTCAGAGCAGGGGGAACCAATTCATAAATAGTCTGATCACGCAAATCTTCATCAAAGTTGACATTAATGAAGATGTCTTCAATCCAGTCGGAAGGATATACAGGAGGAATGTGTACTCGTGCAGAGCGAGCTAGTACCAACCAACGACCATCACCACAACGGTAACCGATGTCGATGACATAATCGCGATCACTTACTGGAACTGGTAGATACCATTCCCTTGCTAGTTCATCACAGGGATATTCCTGAATGCTATGAGGGCTTTGATAATCTTGGTTGATGTGGGTGACATCGTAAATCCGTAATGCCAGTTGTTGTCCCCCCTGACGGCGCAGCTCTTCTTTTTGCTCGTTAGGAACATCCCAATAGGTATAAGCCCATTGAGGATCGCGAGGCATAAGGACAATACGGCTTTCACCATAGCCAATTGGGAGTTCAGCGAGTCCCTCATCGACATCAGCGAGATTAGCACCAGTACGATCTTCTTGACCCAACTCAAATTTCGCTGCTTCCACGGTTTCCTGTGCCTCCATTGAATGAGATTGGTTGAGAGGAGCTTTGCTATGTTGTACTTCTTGAATTGCTGTTAGCAGTTGCGATTTCCGCATTCGGCTATAACGAGAAATGGAACATTCGCTGGCGACTCTGCGTAATTGCCGCAATGTCATCTCTTCTAACGGTGAACGTTCTTTTGCCATAATATTTGGCCTCCAGTAGTTTGAAATGTAAATGATATCCCCTGGTTAAAAAGTAGTCGATTCTGATGTCATCAACCCCAGATGAACTTCTTATTCCTGACTCCTGGTTTCGCTGAGTTATTCAGCGTTTAATGTGTTTTTAAATTGTGGTTTATCACCCTTCAATTGCCAGTCATGCTAAAACCAGTATTTTTTTGGGAGTTGCGGATTTGCTTGTTTATAAATAAATATTAACCACTAAACCTGTGTTGGGATCAAGGGGGTTTCGGACGCATTTTTGCTCTTTCCACGTATTTATTAGCTTTTTGGGGATCAAAAAGTCATAAGATGTTGACATTTTAGCGAAATTGTCAGGCAAAAAACCATACAGTTCTCAGTTAAATGTCAGAGAATAATGACATTTGAGACTAGATAGGAATTTCTTGCACCCTGTAGTGGGAAACCCTGCTAAGAGTCCTGTCTTGTGGAATTACGTTTTTTTCACTCAGATTTACAGTCGGTACGCACTGAGTGGAATGTCCGAGATTCAGATGGGACGCTCATCCTTTCATCAGAACCGCTTGAAGGAGGGACAAACCTTACAGCCGCTCTTGCACAGGGGTACAAACGCCCCGTTCTTGTTATCAACTCGCTATCATTCAACGACGATGACATCAGTCGTTTCTGGAACTGGATTCGAGATTGCAACATACGCATTCTCAATGTTGCAGGTCCGCGAGAAAGCGTACGACCGGGTATCATCTACAAGCGTGCCCAAGAAGTTCTCAAGCAACTATTTGAGTAGCGATCGCGTTTATTGATTCGTTTAACCTACCCAAAGTTTTTGAGCAAATCTCACAGCAAGTCTAGAAAGCAAAACGGCAAAGCAACCTAAAATTAAGTAACCCCAACGAGGATGGCGGGACAGTAATAAACCTAGAGCTACACTCAGGGATACAATACCGTAACTTAAACGACTCAAGGATATCGTGCTGCCAGAAGCTAACAGCAAACCAATCCCGCAAAAGCCATAGATAGAAGTTACTAGGGTTAATTGAGTGCGTAAGCGCCATAACACGTAACTACCACCTAAAATTGTGACTGCATTTAGCAGGTTATAAATGAACCAATTGTCCGCCAGTATTAACAAAAATAAGATGAGAGCGTAATAAAAGCCACCGACAACTTTGAGAAAATTGCGACGTTGACGGAAGCGCCATAAGAGACAACCTGTAACAACAATGATGAATAACACTAAAGGATGCAACGGGTTTTGAATTGAACTATTCTCCCAATTCGATGTTCCGATGGCAATTTGTACTAGCATCTCCAGCCAATCCTGCCAATTAAACCCAAATGAGGGACGCCATCCCCGTTGTGCTTTGATAAAAGCTAAAGGATCGCCAAAATGAATTGCACAAAATAGGCTGAATAGCAGCACTCCTATAGCAGTAGCACTAGACACAATGTAGGCAATGGGAGAGCGCCGTTGTTTCCAAGCAGCGATCGCGAAAGCAGGAAGCAGTGCTAACCCAGTAGGACGAGTTGCTGTGGCCATTGCACCCCAAATCACACTCCATCTATATTGCTTTTGATCAAAGGCTTTTAAAGCTGCCGTACTTAAAAACAAATATAAACCCTCCGTATAAATCACACTCCCAAATAAAGACATCGGACACCAAGCTGCTACCGCAGTCACCCATCGCGCTGCACTGCTTCCATGATGTTTCTCCATCCAAAAGTACAAACAGTAAAGTGTTGCGCAAAATGCTAAGTTATTTACCAAGGTGCCTGCCACTTCAAAGGGTAAGCCAAGACTCATGACTTCTCGAACGATTAAAGGAAATAAAGGAAAGAACGCAATATTATGTTGCTCCCCGTCATCCCTGTATTCATACCCAGAAGTGGCTATAGAGAGGTAATGTACACTATCCCAGGCATCAAACACACCCCAACCGAATCCGGGGTATGTACCTCCTGTTGGTACTTTTAGCAATGGTGCCAGTAATAACATTGCTATCCAAACGAATAGTCTGCTGCTCAACCAAATGGCTGTTGGAAAGAAGAAAGCTTTTTTCCATAAAACTTTTCTGATCAATATCTGAACTTGAGCCATAAGCTTGATAGTTTACATAGCAAATAATCATTAAAAATTTGGGCATTTTTGTATAAATCAGATATTATATCCCGACAGTGCCATAGCCCAAAACATCTATGTTTCCAAACATAAATTGAAACATAGAAGCCAAACCATTAATCAAGAATTTTGTTGACTACACTCTGAGTGGAAGCTCACCAAAATAACAAGGTTAGACACGCGAGCGCGGACACTGCAACGCCTGTGATTTTATGACATCAGTGTAAATGACTACTTTTTAGACGAAATTATGTCAGTAATTGTTCTGTTTATTGGGTAAACTCAAGGTAACTGAATAGGTTTTGTCTTGAAAGCGGTCCACCAAAATAAATGTCTATTATGTCCGTTTGATCACTTAAAATAATGTTTGTAGTTGCGTTATCTTTTATAGCGCTTTTCAGTTGTATCTTATAAACTCTCGCCCTTACCCTGATCTAACGGGCACCTCTCTCCCAAACTTGGGAGAGGGCATTCTGTACGTGGCTTAACCGCTATATTTACAAGTATTTAGGTGAATTTGATATAACCTTCGCACTGACTATCTATGGCGTGTTTCATTTGATCACATACATATTTAAAAATTATTGTATAGCTGTGACATGCCACGGCTCTGCTTCTTGTATTGAATATAAATGAGAAATATTATAGTCAGAATCGCAGTGTTTTCCCATACGGCTGGGATTTATGCCAAGACTGACGTTGTCTTGTTTGGCAAGACAGGAGATAGGAGAGCCAAATAAGTTGTCTCAAAGAGTTACTTAATAGAGTGCGTTTATTGGCATCGCCGCATCAACCGAGGTTTATACAGCCATAAATCAAAATACTTTATACAACCAAATCTTAAATACAAAAATACGAAGTATCCAGTAGTTTTACTATCCTCCAACGTATAGCTACTGAAAAAAACGCCAAATCTTGTGGAATTGCTCAAGTCAAAATTTTCTTAAATTACATAAAAGTTTGCAAAGAATTACTCATCAAAATTTATAGTGTATATGGAGTTCATTAATAAGTTCTTGTGAAAGAAATTACACTTCTTGGTTCAACTGGCTCGATCGGCACTCAGACATTAGACATTGTAGCTCAGCATCCAGAGCAATTTCAGATTGTTGGGTTGGCGGCTGGGAACAATGTGGAAATGTTGGCTTCTCAAATTCGGCAGTTTCGACCAAGTATAGTCGCCTTATGTGCAGAAGAGAAGTTACCAGTACTTATTGAAGCGATCGCAGATCTCGATCCCCAACCCATTTTACTCGCAGGTGATGCTGGGGTGATAGAAGTTGCCCGTTATGGTAACGCCAAAACCGTTGTAACGGGGATCGTTGGTTGTGCTGGTTTATTACCCACTATCGCGGCTATTGAAGCTGGTAAAGATATCGCCTTAGCAAACAAAGAAACCTTAATTGCTGGAGCTCCTGTTGTTCTACCCTTGATTCAGAAACATGGAGTCAAATTATTACCTGCCGACTCAGAACATTCCGCAATATTTCAGTGCTTGCAAGGTGTGCCAAAAAACGGTTTGCGACGAATTTTACTTACAGCCTCTGGCGGTGCTTTCCGTGATTGGGCAACAGACAAGTTAGTAGAAGTGACAGTCGCTGATGCCCTTAAGCATCCGAATTGGTCAATGGGTCGTAAAATTACAGTAGATTCAGCGACTTTGATGAATAAGGGACTGGAAGTGATTGAAGCGCACTTCCTCTTTGGGTTAGATTACGACAACATTGACATTGTCATTCATCCCCAAAGCATTATTCACTCCCTTATCGAGTTGCAAGATACCTCAGTCTTAGCACAACTTGGTTGGCCTGATATGCGTTTACCCTTACTGTATGCCTTATCTTGGCCTGAGCGCATCTACACTGACTGGGAACGACTAGATTTGGTAAAAGCTGGAAATTTGACTTTCCGCGAACCGGATCACCAAAAGTATCCTTGTATGAAAATAGCTTATGCAGTTGGTAGAGCTGGCGGTTCAATGCCGGCTGTGTTGAACGCAGCTAATGAACAAGCAGTCGCTTTATTTTTAGCAGAAAAAATTAGGTTCTTAGATATTCCTCGGTGTATCGAATTGGTGTGCGATCGCCATCAGAATGATAACCGTCCAGATCCTTCTTTAGATGATATTTTAGCAGCAGATCGATGGGCAAGACAGGAAGTTTTAACAGCTGCTGAAAAGCTAGAAGCTCGTCCGCAGACAGTCTCTCTACATTGAGTGTTCATTCCTTGATAGTACACTTCCTCCAGTTTCATCTGTAGAACAAATCTAAAATCCGTGCATCGCATGACTATTTCATGCTGAAAGCCTTGCTAATGCATCCTTGAAATCTGGAGGTAACTGACGCATTATTTTGCCTTTGGCGCGATCTACTGCCACAAGCGTCACCTTAGCCGTGACATATAACTCTTGCTGATCAGGAGATTCAATCATATACTCCCAAATAATGCGGACGCCCGAGACCTCAATCATGCGCGTTTTTACTACTGCTGCCATACCTAAATGAATTGCACGGTGATAGCGTAGTGACATTTCTATAACTGGTAAATCACAGCCTAAAGCTACCAAGTCAACAAATGCAATACCTATTGAGTGCAAGCATTCCACTCGCGCTTCTTCCATCCAGGCTATGTATGACCCGTGCCAAACAACACCTGTATAATCTGTGTGGTGAGGTTGTACTCTTATGGGATATTCAAACCAATTTTCCAGCCTACGACTTGACAGATTGTCGATAGCACTAGTGGGTGGAAGTTGTTGTTGCTTTGGTTTTTTTTCAGACATACTCAAAGTCTCCGATCCCTTCTCCCTTGGAGTATCAGGCAGCAATAACTAGCCTCAGTTATAGCATTTAGCTTTTAGATTGCTATACATGAGAGGGGAATCAGGAGGAGTGTCATTCTAGACACCGAATCCTTAACACCGCTTTGCAAGGGTTTTATGACCTGTAGAGGTTTGCACAGGTTGCTTGATAATATTGGCAAGTTCCTGTAGCTGGCTTACTGCTTCTGCCCCCTCTAACTTCATTAATTCGCGGTCATCTCGCATCTCCGTCCAAGTGATCCCGTAATCTGATACTAAAAACCGAATGAGGTGGTTTTCTCCCAAACTAACCATGAAAGACGCACTGTTCATTTGGTCACCGCAGGTATAGCAAGAAGCTAGATACCCACGCCGCTCTAGTACGATCGCCAAGGCTTGTAGGTTCATCACTAAGTCTTGGACAAATTGCCGATGTTGTTGCGCTAGTCTCAGAAACACGTTTTTCCTCCAAACACCACAATTAATTGAGTCTCTTTCACATTTTCTTTAGATTTTGCCTTCCAGTGGTATTGTAAACTATTCATTACAATTTCTAGATTGACTGAGAGTCATTTGATTAGCTACCTTGCTTAAGGTAGTGCAAAACGGCTTTTTTCACCGTATCGTAATATTCAATTTACAGATTTATAATTTCGGACAGAATTGCTAAGCTTATTATTTTCTTTACACAATTCCATCAGAGTAGATGGTAACACAGAACAATCCAATTTCAGAGTAACTCATATTGAGTGCAAATCAACTACTGAAAATGATACATATTACACCTTCATCAGTAATCTGTAGTCAAATTGACTACTCTCAGCAGCTTAAACGCAGCTATACATGTTTTGACGCCTGTTTAAAGACATCAACTGCAAATCGGTAAAAATAACATCTCATTGAGATTGCAAGTCTGGTAGATGGTCTGGGCAATTTGAGCTTTTCGATTAGGACCTGCTTACTCGTTGGATAGTGATTAACTATACAGAAAATTTACAGAATTCACAATCCCGATAAAATTCAAATTGTTTTATATATTACTGACCATAACTAAATCAAGGAGTTCCGTGTTGCCATTTCGGCATCATTTTCATTAAGCTTAGTTAAAAAGTAGTCTTTTATACTATTCCTTATTTGTCCTTAGTCGTGTGTTCTTTGTACTTAACGAGCAAAACTGTCAGCATGCACACCCGAAGTACTGCTACTCAGTCAGATCATTCGTGAATTAGTATAACTCTACAAGTCGATCAAACTGAATAGTGAAACCTAAATTCAAAACGAGCAACCCTCACTGAACCGCATTTTATACTTCATCAATGAACACTTGACAAAAAGTTAAAGGCAGCTTGATTGCTCCGGCTGCCTTTTTGAAAACTTTTGAATGCTGGGTTTAAACGACTTGCCACCAACCAAGAGCTGGTCCGATAAAACGGATGATGATCCAAAATGCTATCAAACCGCCAATGCCAAATTTCGCAATGCGAGTTGACCATTTTACGAATAGTTCTGCTTGGGTTTTGGTGATTGGAACCCACGATAAAATTGTTGGTTCTTGACCGTATTTTTCTCCCAGTGCAGTTTTACGACGCTTTGCTTCACCCATAGTTTTAAAAATAAATCCGTGCTAACGCTGATAATAGCGCTTACTAGACAGCGATCGCACATGAAATACTTAATATTTATTGAAACTCTAAAACCATAGCTTAAAGGATTTAGTCTGAGATAGTGCTTTAGTCTACAAATGAAACTATAGCACCATCCTGGTTCTCTCTACCTTCCATTCCTCGACTGACAAAGGACAATTTATATTTCAATTTTTTGTTTGATAACAGTTCACAGAAGCAGCCTTTTATTAGTAGATTTACTGAGATTCCTCCTCACGAGCAGTAGAAAAGAGATTGGGATCAAGATAGTCAATGCGTGATAGGGGACTGAGAGCTGCAAGAACTTGTGCACCATAGCTTCGGATAATTACACGCGTATCTAGCAAAGCAACGATCCCCTGAGTGTCTCGCATCGGAGCGATCGCACGCTGTAATTCATTCAAAGCCTTTGGTAACAAGTACAAACGAAACCAATCCTGGTGTGATCGCTTGTAATGAGATACAATACCCGCCACCAAGGGATTTTCTAAGGTTGGTAGAGGTAAAGTCGCGATGATTAAAAGTTGAGGTGCAGGCAGGACACTTTGATACTCACGCCAAAATTCCCAACCACTGATCAAAATACCATTTTCATCTAGACAAGTTTTTTCCACCTGTACCCGTGAACCAAACTCTGAGGCAAGAATTGCCCCGACTTGCGATTTCAAAGGCACATCCCCTACCAGCACAACTGTTAATCCTGATGTGCTAGCACTAATGCATAGTAGTGTGCGAACTTTGTGAATAAATGCTGCTTGAAATTCTGGAGTATTAGGTAAGGGTAACTGATAAGGGATGTACAGTTGAATTGCTGACGTGTGGCTGTCTGAGGAAAATTTCAAGCAAGTTAAATCATCCAAACCCAAGCGTTGGCGAAAAATTGGAGCCTCTGCTTCTGGTTCTAAGGCACTGCCAATTAACACTACAGGTTGGCGATCCCATATTGGGGATAGTATTTTCCCTAATTCAATTGGGGTGGAGTGCAAGGAAAATAAACCTTGACGACGGGCAATCGTCGCCCAAAGCAGAGGAGGGGCGGTGTAAGGGAGAGGGGGGCTTGGAATACGGTTTTGAAATAGCGCGAACTTTTTCCAGGGATCGGGTAGATTCGCGACATCTAACACCGAATAGAGACGCATTAAAATCTCTTCTTCAAGCGGGGAGAGCAGATAACATTCGTAGGGATTAGCCGGATGCTGGAATAACTCATGTGTTAATTGCACTCGCGCACTCCGAATAACTTCCGCGATTTGCGGACAAGCTAGCATGAGCCGATCCCAGTCGTATGGTTCAACACTAACGGTTAGTTGATCACGCACCCAATCTTCTAAATCGTCCACACCATCAATAATTGTTGGGATGCCTTGAGGAAAGTCATTCCTATGATCTAATTGCGCTCTTAACCAAGCTTCAGGAGAAACAAGCAAGAGTCCTTGAAAGTCGTCGGATGGCCAAGCGTTACCTGTTCTAATAGGTTTGTTGACTTGCAGCCATTGCTGTAGACGGGGAATTTCTACTTTTAGTAGGCGTTGTTGCACTGCCTCTGTTGCAACAATAATTACAGGATCATGCCACATCAGTGCCGATGCCACAAAGCTAGTACGATATCGTCCTTGATAACCTGAGACTGCCCCTACTTGAATTAAGGCACTTCTTCTCAGGCGTAAGGCGCGTGCCACCAACCGTGCCATCGTCAAATGATGAGGCCAAGAAGGGAAACCTGCCTGACTTCGCAAGAAGTTATGTAGTGACAAATGAACTTCGGCCTCAATCACACGCTTTTCATCCCATACAAAGTAATGTTTACTGCTGTCTTCCCCATTTCTATTATGTTGTTATTTGCCAGTGGTTAATTGTTAGTTGTTATATTAACCACTAACCGCTAATGTCAGGGCGGGTTTAAAAGAATATTGCATCTGCGGTTGACGCCGTGATCGCTGTGTTCAGCCCACGACACACTTACTAATCACCAGTTACTTAAATTATGCCAACTTATACAGGAATTTCCAGCGAAGCTTTTAGGCATCCCCTAGATCGCCAAGCTGAACAAACTTTACGCAGTTTGCCCGGATTTGACTTAATCGCGCGTAAATTCGTGGAATTTTTCTACGAGCGCCCTCAGTTAGTCTATCTTATGGGTAACAGCATCCAAGTTGGACCGCGTCAATATTCCACTATTTACCAGATGCTTCGAGAATGTGCGCGGGATTTAGACATTTATCCAGAACCAACACTCTTTGTCTCGCAAAATCCTCAAGCAAATAGCTATGCCCTAGGGCAAGAACATCCTTATGTAGTCATAAATACAGGGATATTGGACTTACTGAATGAATCTGAGATTATGGCAGTTTTAGCTCATGAATTGGGACATATTAAATGTGGTCATACTATTTTAATTCAAATGGCGATGTGGGCGATGAATGCTGCTTCCGCCCTTGGTGAATTGACCTTTGGTATAGGTAATTTCGTCAGTCAAGGTTTGATTTATGCTTTTTATGAATGGCGGCGCAAAGCGGAGTTATCTGCTGATCGCGCTGCTTTGTTAGTGATGGATGATTTAAATCCAGTTATGACTTCAATGATGAAAGTCTCTGGTGGCAGTCTTAAATATGCTAATGAGTGCAGTTTACAGGAGTTCATCCGTCAGTCAGAAAATTATCAAGCACTTGATGGAGATGGACTTAATCAAGTTTATAAATTCTTGATTTATAATGGTTCTCAAGGTACAATGCTCAGCCATCCTTTTCCGGTAGAACGCTTACATTACTTACAAGAGTGGGCAAGCTCGGAAGACTATCAGCAAATTAAGAAAGGAAATTATCAGCGATCGTCTGCTTCAGGTGCAGTCAATGTTACGGCGGAAACGTCTCAAAACGAAGCAGAAGCTTTGCGCCGTCAAATTGAAGAATTGCAACAAGAAATTAATAGAATTCAAAAACCTGATCGGTAAAGCAGTTAGCAATCAGCAATCAGCAATCAGCTTGTATTATTTTTAGCCTGAGAGACTTAGATCTGTTGAACGTATTTGCCCAATTTACTTCTCCATAATCGACCAATTGCTGACTGTTAACTGCTACTGCTAATAAATTATACAGTCGGAGCAAAGCGAAAATCGGCAACTAATGGCAGTTCAAAAAGAGTTTGCTCTGATAGCCTTTGGGAAAAGAAGAGTATTTCTAGGTTCTCTATTTCGCCAGTAGCAGGATTAAGACGAGCAATCACACCATAATCAATTTCTGCTGGTTCTTGATCTGGGTATGGGCGACGTTTGTTAATATACAAAGTGTCACCTTCGCGATTGTATTCAAACTCTAATTTCGCGTTCATATAATTTGTGGTATGTTGCTGTTGTCTAATAAGCAATTAGCCATCAGCTATCAGCATAAATAAATTTTTTCTTTGACTTATTGTTGAAGATTTACATAAGTCAGTTTTTATGCTGTTAGCACGACAGAACTTTCGGCTAAATGCTTCAAGAATTGGATCACCACTGAATAACAAGACAAATCCCTGTCAATGCTTTATAGCCAATTTAGTCTTGATATTTCGAGGTAACCTTGAGATTTACTATTTCTGAAAATATTGGCATCTTTGCTAATGTTACAGAAATAACCTACAGCCAATTTCTAGCACAAATTCTTAAAGAATATCTTCCTAAGAGCAATTGCTATCGGTACAGAAAAATTCCGAGATAACTCTATTATAACTCTCATTCTCTTTGAACTCAAGAAGTAAGCATTCAGCTATCAGCTATGAGCAGGTATAACTTATAAGAATTCGAGTTATGTTATCCTTGTCTAAAAAAATCAAGAATACAGTTGACTTTTAAACTGCTGAAGTGCTTGAATGCTGAGAGCAAATTTTGGTTTTTTTCCGGAATGCCATCAGCTGCTATTGTATTTAAATGTGTCGGGGAGAGTGTCAAAATGAAGTTCTGCCCCCTCAGAGTTCGTCAACTATGTCGGAAGAAGATATCCGTGCTGCACGGTTAGAAAAAGTAGAACAGCTCAAGCAGCTTAAAATTAATCCCTACGCCTATCGTTGGGAATCAACTCATCACGCTGCTGAGTTGCAGGAAAAATTTGCCGATTTGCCTACTGGTGAAGAAGTAGACTTGGAAGTTACCATTGCCGGACGCATCATGACGCGGCGCTTTTTAGGTAAACTGGCATTTTTCACTTTACAAGATGAAACTGGCACAATTCAGCTTTATCTAGAGAAAAAACGCATCCAAGAAGGCATGGTAGATATTGATACCGATGCCTTCAAGCATTTGGATAAGCTAGTAGATGCAGGTGACATCATCGGGGTTAATGGGACGATTAAACGGACTGAAAAGGGCGAGTTATCTGTTTATGTCAAAACTTATACCATTCTAACCAAATCTCTTTTGCCTTTACCCGACAAGTGGCATGGGTTGACGGATGTTGCCAAGCGCTACCGTCAGCGTTATGTTGATTTGATTGTTAACCCTGAAGTCCGACAAACCTTTCGCCGCCGTGCTCAAATTACTGCTGGGATTCGTAGATACTTAGAAAATCGTGATTTTATAGAAATCGAAACTCCTGTTCTTCAAGGGGAAGCGGGGGGTGCGGATGCAAGGCCATTCATCACCTACCACAACACATTGGAAATGCAGTTGTATTTGCGAATCGCTACAGAACTCCATCTTAAGCGGTTAATTGTGGGAGGGTTTGAAAAAGTGTTTGAACTGGGACGGATTTTCCGTAATGAGGGAATTTCTACCCGTCACAATCCGGAATTTACTTCAATTGAAGTTTATCAAGCCTACGCTGACTATAACGACATGATGGCGTTGACAGAGGGAATGATTACCACTGTTGCTCAAGAGGTACTTGGTACACTACAAATTACCTACCAAGGTACGTCGATTGATTTGACTTCTCCTTGGCGACGTGTCACCATGCATGATCTTGTCAAGGAATATACAGAGTTAGATTTCAATTTTCCAACTCTGGAAGAAGCAAAAACATCTGCTAAAAATGCTGGTATTGAAGGTGTAGAAGGTTGTACTTCTATTGGGAAAATCCTCAACCAAGCCTTTGAACAAAAGGTAGAGGAAAACTTAATTCAACCTACTTTTGTCATCGACTTTCCTATAGAAATTTCGCCACTGGCAAAGCCACACCGTTCTAAACCCGGTATAGTGGAACGGTTTGAGTTATTTATGGTAGGGCGAGAGACTGCGAACAGTTTCTCAGAGTTGACTGATCCTATCGATCAGCGCCAACGTCTAGAAGCACAAGCCGCACGCAAAGCAGCTGGCGATTTGGAAGCACAAGGTGTGGACGAAGATTTTCTCACGGCGTTGGAGTACGGTATGCCCCCTACAGGTGGTTTGGGTATTGGGATTGATCGCTTGGTGATGTTGTTAACTGACTGTGCTAGTATTCGGGATGCGATCGCATTCCCGTTACTCAAACCTGAAAAATCCCAAGATTCTGATACTGAATAAGGGGTAGGTGGAAGAAGTGCGAATGTTGTAAAGCACCAAATTTTGCTGTAAACAAAAGTTAAGGTGTGCGTAACTTTTTACGCACACCTTAACTTTTGGATTATAATTATAGTTACTCCTGAACAATTTGAAAATTATCTAATATGATTAAAGCGCCAAGACAAAGGCAGCGCACCCTTGGGGGTTTCCCCCGTGGAAGCGACTGTCCGTGCCTTGTCCTGTCGGACACGCTGCGTGTCGCAGAGAAGGATGTGCTTTCAAAAAAATCAAAGTTTAAAACTCTCAGATAGAGTGTTTGTTTGTACTAATCCGGAATGCCGCCACATGGAGGATCGGGATTTACACGCATCTTTAAATCTGGCACAAGTGCCAGAAGAACATATTAGTAGTAGGGTGGGAACCATCCGAAATTAGATGCCTGTGGACAGTCAGGAGCCGACGGGAGCTGGTTGAAGCAGGAATTGTCGAACGATGTCTAGTAAATAAGGTTCAGTAATTAAAAACTAACTGACTATCAACAGATATTATAGAAATTTCTGCAAGCTGTAAAATAATTCCTCCGTAAAAGGAGTGGGAAATATTGAAGATTATTTATGGGTCAGCGTAGCTAAATTTAGCATACAACAAATTTAGTTGTTATTCTCTTTGGCTGTACTTAGGTACATGTTAATTATCCTTGAGCCAGTTATTCCTTTTGTATTGGATTAAGCACTTGGTAATGTTATTAACTGATTGCACCAATATTAGGAAGTTGAGCGCATTCCCGTTAAGTTAGGTTGGCGCAAAAAGTATAAATATATAACAAATGTTTGCTCAGCAGCCTATTAACAACTATTGAGTAATCATGCTGAAAACTCACTTTTTGGAGCGTAGAGGCGAATTCTCAAAAAAAGACGACGATGTCCTAATGTAAAATTGTGTTGATTCACGCCTGCTTACCTATTCACATCGGAAAAATGCTAAATGGTAAACATAATGACATAAAATAATCAAAGAAATTTTATTAAAATATTAATTGTTCAGGACAAGCATCCTTTGCAGGCAAAAGAGATTAAATATAAACTAAACTCCCTCATCAAGGAAGCATCCACGAACGAGCCGAATTTGGCAAGAAGGTTAGAGGAGATAAATCGTTGGGTTAAAGATGTTAAGCCAGGTTCGCTGACAGCAAAAAAGTTTGTCATGCATTTTCTCTTGCAAATAATTAGAGATTCTCAAATTTGGCTAGACATTGTCAGTTTGTCAGAAGAAGAGCGACAATTGTATTATCAGCGAATGACGGCAACGGAAAGATATTGGTATAGCTATCTCTTTCCCAAATGGCTCAAAGAAACAGATCCAAAGTTTTATCTCTGGAAGCAAAAACTGATGGCGGGAGAATTTTATCAGACTGATGCTCATGTTCTTAAATCCATAGCTACTGACATTGTGCGTCGTGAAGGGACTTTTTGGCAGTGCTATGTAGCAGACTTGTCAATGGCAACCGATCTTATTGTCAGTAGTAAGCAGGAAAAGCCTCTTTGCATTCAAATTACTAGTCTCTCTGATGAATTCTCTCAAGAAAAGTATGATAATTGGGAAAATACTCTACAACAATGGGGCATAGATAAAGGACTTTTCTTAAGCTCCAATCCTAAAATCAACGATCTAGCAAATAGGATCGTAAATATAGTGCTATACAACAGCGATCGCATAACAACGGGTCATTATTTAAAACTAAGCTTGTAGTGTCAAGTCAATTACATTTACTAATTGTTCACAAACAGATATTGCTCACCCTCTCGTAATCATAGTGGAAGAACAACAAAGCGCTCGGCAAGAGAGAGTTGAAAAATTCATTCAACATTTAGAACAAGCCAGACAATTGCAGCGAGACTGGATGAACTATGGACTTGAATGCGTAGACTTGTATGTTGAAGATGTGGAAGAAGATTGGCTGGAATTGTGGGGGGAAAATGAAGATGAGCAACAAATGATTGTTGCTGTAACAACATTTCTAGAAAGTAGTGACTGGGCGGCTACTAGGGTAAGAAAGCAGCTAAAACACAAATCACTCTCAGAAACTGCAACTGAGTTGGAAAAATGTTTAAGTCTCCCTGAAGAATATAACAGAATTTTTGCTGTTAAAAATGTGTTAGCTGAAACTTTAGATTCGCGGAACGACAATGATGAAATCGACTTACTGGATTTAGCCGAGAATCTTCTTGAGAGGTTAACAGAAATTGTAGAAAACCACAATTAAAACATCCTAGTACATGACGGCTAAAATAAAGCTACCATTGGGAATTACTTATAGCCTCCAACTCAAGCTATTTGAATTTTCAATTCCATCGCGGTATTAGTAAACTCAGCAGGCATGTAGAGACGTTCCTTAGAACGTCTCTATACACTAATTTGCCACTTCCGACATCTCAATAACGTGCCCATCATAGTCCTTTACCAGAAAATTCAGCGGTTTCTGGCTGCGAAGCTTGAATTTCAAACCACGCGTTTCCACTCGCATCAAGATCATCTCCAAACAGTCACGATCAAAGCAAACGTGGCGTTGCTGACTTTTGCTACCTAAACTTGCTCCTGCAATTATATGCAGTTGAGTGTTTTTCTTCAACTGATACCAAAGTCCCTCGCTGGCGTTAGCCATTCTGCTACTGGAAAAGCTGGGGGCACTAGACAAGTAAAGCGGATCGACTCCTGTTGCCCCGATAGTTTGCTCGTAGTTGTAGTAGTAGTGCAAAGGAACTTCAGCTGCTGGCAAACTGAGCAGCCCTTCATACAACTGTCGCGCTAACTCCATATCCGACACCATGACAGTGTAGACTTTCGGAGCACTGGTAAGAAATAACCACATGGCACCAGCATATGCTGCTAACAGCATCACCATAATGCCTTGGGTGGAGAACAGGCTATCTAACGGTAGGGAAGGCAAAAAAGAGCCTAGAGGAAGATCAAATAGTAACTGCCTGACACTAACTGCTATAACCATGAAACTTTAAGGTATCTATAAGTGAGTCGATGAGCGACTCTGTGAATTAGGACTTTAAATTTAGTCTGTATTTCTAGTGTATCAAGAGTGCAAAAATCTGACCAAGAACTCAGAACTAAGATCGCGCTTGTCAGTTAAGCGTCTCCATTATTGATGAGCTTATTGCTGAATCTCGGTAAAATACTTAAGTATGCCAAGGTGGGCATGAAAAATTGTCGTTGAGGTAAGGCAGCGATGAGTCAGGCGAAGAGAGTTTGCCGCAAGTTTACATTTCGTTACATATTATATAAATCTTATTGTCAACTTACTTAGACGGGTAGAAGCTATTCGTAAAAAGTTGAAAGCCGAGTGCTGAGTGCTAATGACTACTTAATAACATAAAATGTTAGCACAGATACTCCTTGACAATTGTGCAAATTCCTCATTTTACCGAAGCTAATCACCCCCTGGTTAAGTCACTATTTCATCACAGTGATCACGAACTACTGACGCTGTTTCAGCGCCATTCAGACTCGGGCAAGTATTTTACGGCGATTTTTTGTCGCTATAGCCCAATCGTCTACACCTTGATTCGGCATTCAGCACGATCGCCTGTACAAGCTGATTATCTCTTTGCCCTCACCTGGCGACATATTTACTATCAGCTTGGTGGATTGGATTTAAGTATCAATCCACCAGGAAAGGAAAGTCTCACCCTACAAAATTGGTTGATCAATATGACTGCCTATTGTATCAACGAGACGGAACTCCCCCCGACAGAAGCAATTCATTATTCTCTCAAAACAACTTCTCCGCCGTTGTGGTGTTATGTAGAGCAAGCGCTGGATCAACTGCCAGCAATGTTGCGATTGATTGTCTTGATGGCTCAGACTTTCCACTGGAGCGAAACTAGAATTGCCGCTTATTTACAAGCCGAAGGAGAAGTTCTGACTCCAGCCGATGTAGCCAATTTTCTTCAAGAAGGTTATCTTATGTTAGAGGAAAAACTACCAGCAGACGTTTGCGCTATATATTTAGAAGAAAGTTAATTTTTAAATATATAAGTGATAACACGTATAAAATGGTTTTTCTTGTAAAATTTAGAAAATTTCTGCAACCCGAGATTACATGGGAAACTCTGATGAAACGATGGCATTTATTATTAGAGGCAAATTACCTTTTCCTATTAACTTTCTTGCTGAATTCCATGACGGTGACTGCTGCTGATATTACTGAACAACTCCATCGTCCTTTAGACAATTCGGTTTCTCAACAATCACGAGATGAAGCAGACAACCTAGTGCGCGTGGGAGAAGAGCAGCTAAGCCAAGGGAATTCAAACAAAGCTATTCAGTCGTGGTTGCAGGCATTAGGAATTTATCATTCAATCGGTGATCTTAAAGCACAAGGATTAATTTACGACTTTCTTGGTAAAGAGTACGTTCAGTTAAATCTTTTAAAAGAGGCAGAAGATACATTGCGCCGACGCTTAGCGATCGCCCGAGATGTCAATGATTTTCAAGCCCAAATTTTTGGACTCAATAACATCGGTTCGTTACTGCTTCAGAAAGGAGAGCCAGTTGCAGCTTCTCAAACCTTCGCAGAAGCATTAGAAATTGCTCAGAACTTAAAAAATATTGAAGGTGAGGGATTATCTCTCAGTAATTTGGGTTTGGCAACTGCAAGAGTGGGAGATTATAGCAAGGCAATTAAACTTTATGAAGCAGCTTTAGTCTTCCGACATCGCTCTGGTGATCGCGTCGCCCAAACCAATACCTTTAATAATGCAGGTGACGCATATCTGGCAATAGGAGATTATCCAGATACAATTAGCACTTATGGATCGGCTCTGCAACTAGCTAAAACTACTGGCGATCGCATCAGTGAATTACGAGCCATTGACGGTTTAGTAACAGCGCATCAAAGTGTAGGGCGTTATGAACGCGCTTTTGACTTATTAGAGGAGCGACTGGCGATCGCCAATCAGTTACATAATCAGCGAGAAGAATTAAAATCTTTTGAGTCTTACGCTGAACTTTACGAACATATGGGTAACTATCCGACTGCCCGTAACTTCTATGAGCGAGCCATTGTACTAGCTCGCACATTAAAGGACAGTAAAAAAGAACTATTATTAATTGATAAAATGAATAAATTGAAGAAGCATAAGCATAAATAATCTGCTTTTGTTACTTGCATGCTTAAGTCACTTGTCTTTGATAACAAGTGACTTAAGTACCATCAAACTAATTAGTAGTTAAAAAAGCAAGTTTCACTAATTCAAGAACACAGCACCACTTCGTTCAATCCTTAAAGCACTTCTATCCATCCCTAAGTCTGTTGTTTCTTGAAGTGTCAGTTGCAGCATTCCTTGTTGAGAGGAGGCACTCTGTGGTGTAACCATCAGCAGTCCACTATCTCTACGGTGGAATGTTACTGTTGCGGGTATACGTAAACCTCTTAAAACTACATCTGACTTACCTTGAAGCGTTCGAGGTGCTGTATCGCCGATTGCTTGATATGATACGGGTGCGTTTGTTTTATTCACTAACCTCACCGTAACCCTACCATCTGTAGGCATTACCATAGCCACAGATGGTTGCTGCGTTTGAATGACAGAACTTTGGGTTTGTTGAATATTGATACCGTCTTCCGAATCTATTGTTGTTGAAGACTGACGAGATTTGGAAGACTGTGATTGATTGCTACTAGGAACCTCACCTCCCACCGGTTGCATTTGGTTTGGAGTAGAAGGCGTAGAGACACTAGAGTTAGAACTCTGTCCTTGCACCTTCATTTGTTGCCGTGTGTAAGCATTAGGTGGACATCCTTGAGGAACGGCGACTTGACTGTTGTGCGGTTCTGCGTAAAATATGCTCGGGCAAGGGTTGACTCTTGGAGTCGTCTGTTGTTGTGCTCTTGCTACCATAGGAATAGCTGGCAACCCAAGCAAGAGTCCTCCACAGAGAATGCTAAACAACTTTATCTGCTTACTTAAACTTTGCGATTTCTTCATTTTATTTTCTCCAAAATATGCTTTCTGCTTCTTAGAAAGATGTTCAAAAATAATTTTTATATGCTGGCAACAGATTTTATTTCTTCCTAAGAGAAATCCGACTGCTGCTATCTGTTACTGCTGTTGCTTATAGATATGTCTGATTATTGGGGGTTATGCAATCTTTAAGATAACAATTATCAATTTTTTTTCCCTCTTACCCTAGACATGATTTATTTTCACACTAAAGTATGAGGCAGATTTTAGCATCTCCCAAGTATATAGAATTATAGACATAATTGTTGGTTTGTAGTTGCTCTCCTTATTGAGAGAGTAACTACAAACCAATAACTTTGCATTTTGCTATTTAGTTACAGCATTTGCCAATACCAGTTTTTTTTTTTAAGATGCGCTGATTAAGAATTGAACTGTAGTCCTTTCAACGCAGCTTTACGAAAAAACGGTAGACAAAAGGGGAAGTTACTCCTTGCTATCTCCTAACTTGACTTTGCTTCATGCCACAGTTTACACACATACTCAGGCAACCAACTAGCAATTTCCTGAATTCTCTCTTCTGATAATTCATCTTTGGTAGCAGCAAACACTGCTTTGACTGCCTGTTCGCGATCTACATTTGGCTGCAATCCACCTTCATTAGCCACTCGAAATAAAAAGCGATCCGAGTCAATCTTAAAAATACCAGGACCTTGCCAAGGTGGACGAACCTCACTCAGGAATGCAACAATCGGATTTGTGTCGTGCCACAAGTCAGAAATTTCCATTGCCAGCGCTTTATCATTTGTAGGCAACGCCTCTTTGTGCAATTCTCCCTCAACTCTTTTGGCTGCTTCTGTCGTCATCAAATCGCGCATGACACGAAATACGACTTCGGTTACGTCTCTAGCATCAAAGACATCCGCAAAATTGCCCAATACCATGACTTTATCCAAAAAGGGCATATCTTTTGGTGCGATCGCTGTCGATGATGCCTCCTCTTCCGTTTTCGGAGCAGCTTCAAACTTTTCTAACAATTTACGCCCTTCGTCCGTTAATTCCGCTTTTTTCGCGCGACCATCATCTGAAAATTCAGCATTGATGTAGTGATATTGATTTAGATAATCTAGATGACCTAAGAAATCTGCTTCTGTTAATTCTTGCTCTCCTAACTTGATTCCAGAGTAATTAACTTCTCCCGTTCCCTGCCCAGTTTCGGCTATTTTTTTCAGTAACCTGTAGGTAACATCCTTTCTTATGGAAATTGGCATTTGACCCTCTGCAGATGTTTTTATAAATGCGTTTTAGCTAAAAAAAGCTTAGTCAATAGCTAATAGCTCATTATTATATAAATTACTATCTTAAGTAACTTTCTTTATCTATCACAGGAAACACTTTTAGAGTCTTAAATTAAGACTCAAGAGTGATTGGTAAAGTGACAGTTATAGTGGTGCCAATATCCTGAGTACTTTCAACTTGAATTTGACCTTGATGGTTTTCGACAATAGCTTGGGCGATCGCCAGCCCCAATCCCGAACCAGTGGAACTTTCAGTTGTAGTGTTCGTAGCTGCATGAGAACGTGCCGGATCGACTCGATAAAAGCGGTCAAATAAGCGAGGTATTGCCTCTGCGGGAATACCGATTCCGGTATCACTCACCTTAATCTGTAACTGATTCGTGCTGTAACCCAATCCAGAAACACGATTTGTCAGTTCTATACGTGCCAATTCCACATTTACCCGTCCGGACGGTGGAGTGTATTGCAAGGCGTTGCCAATCAAATTCGTGAACAGCTGCACCAGCTGATCCCAATGACCAACAAGTGTGAACCAATTGTCAAGCAATTCCAAACTAGTTTCTGAAGCCGGAGGATCGATCAAGTTTAGAGAAAGAGTAAGACCTTTTTCCACCGCTAAAGGTTGTTGTTCTTCAACTACATCCATCAGTAAAGCATCCATTGGACAAGGTGAAAAAGAATATGTGCTGATCCCACTATCCTGCCGTGCTAGAAACAGTAGATCGTTAACTAATTTCCCAAGACGCTGCGTCAGCCGTTCCACAACCTTTAATTGTTGTTGATAGTGTAAATGTGTATAACCTTCGGCAGATCTCCAATCAAGATCGGCAAGGGCAACTTGCACATTAGTTTGAATCAGCGTAATGGGATTTCTTAATTCGTGAGAAGCATCAGCAGTAAACTGTTTGAGGCGTTGATAAGACTCATGTACTGGTTCCATTGCTTTACCCGAAAGAAACCAACCACTGGCGGCAACAGAAAGTACCATCAACCCAGTTCCCAGTCCTAAATCCAACATCAACCTCCGACTGGGTTTTGTCACTTCAAACCAAGGATGGCTGACACGTAAATATCCCAGTACCTGTCGCCCAATTTGTATTCGTTCTGTTACTTGTCGCAATAGAAGTGGGGAGGAGCCAGTGTTCTCTTGCGCTTCGCTGACTGGAAGCATGTAGCGTTGGGCAGATGAGGGGGATAAGGAGAGAGTAGTGGTGATTAATTTTTCTTCCTTTGCCTGCCTTGCCTCCTCTACTCCCCAAACAACTTTGACAGTTTCACCTGCCCGGTTGGGGTGCAGGGGAATATTTAAGGGTTGAGCTAAAGTTGACCAAAGTAATTCACCAGTAGGACTAAACCACTCTAAGTCGATGCGATCATCTTCTACTGTCTCGGCATTGTTGTGAAAACTGGCTTCTAGATTAATGCGGAATTCACCCAGTTCCGATTTGACTCGCTCAATCACGAGCGATCGCTCCACGACTTCCACCACATGATTTAAGGTATCGTCAACCCGTTCAATTAAGGTGCTGCGGAAGTATAAATAAATACCAACAGCAAACAGCAGTAGTAGTACTGCTGTTATAGCAGTGTACCAAAGGGCGAGACGGCGACGAGTAGCTTGAAACATTGTCGTTTAAATAACCTTTTTAATCTACTATGTAAAGTAGTTCATTCCAGTTGTACGGGCTACACTACCTGTCGTTGGGTCATCATGCCAAAATCGAAGAAAACTTCCAATCCAATCAATCTTTCTGATCCACAGTACTATCTCAACCGGGAGTTAAGCTGGTTGGAGTTTAATAGCAGAGTGTTGCATGAAGCTTGTGACTCGAGAAACCGCCTTCTAGAACGCCTTAAGTTTTTGGCAATCTTTAGTTCTAACTTGGATGAGTTCTTCATGGTAAGGGTTGCGGCATTAAAACAACAGGTAGAGGCGAAAGTCAGCTATTTAACTTTCGATGGTCGCACGCCACAACAACAATTAGACGATATTAGCTTTTCCTTGCGTCCTTTAGTAGCCCAAGAGCATCAACATTTTGAGCAAGTTCTGCGATCTCAACTGCTAAATAATGGCATCTATATCCTCAACTACATTGATTTAGATGACAAACAAAGGAATTACTTAGACGCCTATTTTAACGAACAGATTTTTCCAGTTCTAACTCCCCTTGCTGTTGATCCCAGCCATCCTTTTCCATACATTTCTAATCTCAGTTTAAATCTGGCAGTGGTAGTCAAAAATCCCGAAACAGAAGAAGAATTGTTTGCGAGAGTCAAAGTTCCTAAAGTTCTGCCGCGATTTTTACCCTTACCACCGGAATTGGGAATTCACCATCATGACAAGCCCGCGCACTGGACAGGTATACCTTTGGAACAGGCGATCGCTCATAACTTGGAGTCGCTATTTCCGGGAATGAATATTCAGGAGTATCATCTCTTCCGCATTACCCGTAACAACGACTTGACTTTAGAAGGAGATGAAGCTGATGACTTGCTGTTGGCGATCGAACAGGAATTACGAAAACGTCGTGTTGGTGGAACTCCGGTTCGGTTGGAAATTCAAGCACAAACCCCCGAAGTCATACGCAGCAGACTTTTGGAAGACTTGGATTTAGGAGAAAGCGATGTTTATGAAGTAGAAGGTCTTTTGGGATTGGGAGATTTAATGTACTTTATAGCATTACCCCTACTTGAACTTAAAGATCCGCCTTGGCAGTCTGTCGTTCCTCCCCGCCTGCAAAGGATTAGGGAGCCGATTTTAAATCCGAATATGCGGGAATTAGAGGAAGGAAAAGACTTTTTTGCCATCATTCGGGAGCGGGATTTACTCGTACACCATCCCTACCAGTCTTTTTCGGCTTCGGTACTACGCTTTATTACCCATGCCGCCCATGATCCTCATGTACTGGCAATTAAGATGACTCTCTACCGAACTTCTGGAGACTCGCCCATTGTTAAAGCTTTAATTACTGCAGCTGAAAATGGCAAGCAGGTATCGGTTTTAGTGGAACTAAAAGCACGGTTCGATGAAGAGAATAATATTTACTGGGCAAGGCGTCTAGAAAGTGTCGGAGTTCATGTCGTTTACGGTTTAGCTGGTCTAAAAACACACAGCAAAATTGTCTTGGTTGTGCGGCGCGAACAAGAACAGATTCGACGCTACGTGCATATTGGCACCGGTAATTACAATCCAAAAACGGCACGTATTTACACAGACTTAGGATTATTTAGTTGCCGTGAAGAATTGGGAGCAGATGTGACAGATGTGTTTAATTTCTTGACAGGATACTCCCGACAAAAGTCTTACCGACAACTATTGGTTGCGCCCGTGAATATGCGCGATCGCTTTGTAACATTTATTCGTCGTGAAATAGAAAATGTTCAAAATGGATTGAACGGGCGTATTGTTGCCAAAATGAATGCTTTGGTAGATCCGAAAATTATTGAAACTTTATACGAAGCTTCTCGTGCCGGAGTACAAATCGACTTAATTGTGCGAGGAGTTTGCTGTTTGCGTCCTGGACTAAAAGATATTAGTGAAAATATCCGCATTATCAGCATTGTCGGTCGCTTCTTAGAACATTCCCGCATTTATTACTTTTATAATAATGCACAAGAGGAAATTTATATTGGTAGTGCCGACTTGATGCCTCGCAACTTAGATCGCCGAGTAGAAGTCATTACCCCAGTGCAAGATCCTGATATTGCTAAGGACTTGCAAGAAATTTTGGGAATTATGCTGGCAGACAACCGCCAAGCTTGGGAGTTACAATCCAATGGCAGCTATGTCCAACGGCGTCTACGTGATGATGGTTCTGAAGCTAGTTCACAAAAAACTTTTATGTCTATGGTATCAGGTTCAAATAGCACTGCCACAAATTAAATGAGTGCGCTAGTTTTTAACTATCGTGCTTTGAAGCTATTCGGTAAGTTGGGAAAAACCTCTTCATTATTGATAAAAATCTACTATGCTACTGTTTTTTCAGCTAATTCTAAAGCATATGCTGATAGCTAACGGCTAGAAATTTCTGTAAGTTTAGTTTTCTCGATAAACTTGGAATGTTTCTAATTTATTTAATATTTTCTTCACAATGAGTACAAGTTATTCAACCATTAGATAGAGTGAATTAAAGTACTTGTATAGACTATAAAGGTTATTGTACAAGTATTTTTTTATTAACTAGGATGTTAATGTTATCCTGCGAACCAACTACATTACGTGTTTTAGTTGTTGACGATCACGAACTAACTCGTTTGACTCTACGGTTAGCTTTTGCCAGTCAAGAAAATATTCAAGTAGTGGGATCTGCGAGTAATGGTAGAGAAGCTATAGAAATGGTTCAACGCTGCCACCCTGATGTCATTGTTCTAGATTTACAGATGCCAATCATGGATGGTTGGAGTGCATCCGGTCAAATTAAAACAATTGCGCCAAATGCCCAGATTATAGCTTATTCATCGGTAGAAGACAATAAACTACAAGAAGCAGAGGACATGGGCAGCATGGACGCTTTTTGCAAAAAAGATGTGCCTACAACCGAACTTGTTGCTTTAGTTAGGCAACTAGGACAGCGTGCAGCTAATCAAATTGTATGAGCAATGATTTTGGACTGAGACAAAATATTTTAAATAATCTAAAACAAGTCAAGCTTGGGACATCAGGGGATATGAGCATAGATATTAACGTCGGTAGAACTATCAATTAATTCTACCAACGTGTTTTTTATACAAATTATTACTTAATGTGGCTTAATAGGGTGCAGTTCCCGGAAAGGTGCGTCTAAATTCATCAATTAAATCATCCATTTCTTCCAGAGCCTGATTGACATCGACTCTCAAAGTTCCCAGGTTGGGCTGCTCTAGCAAGGAAAGCAGGTATTCTCGTTTGCTTTGAACCACAGCCATTCGTTCTTTTATTGTCTGTACATCCATGTTTTTCAGTTTTTAACTATACTTCAAGTTTAAAGTTAACGCAAAAAAGCAAGATTGTTTTTGCCTACTCTTCCTAAAATATGATGGGAAGCTCTTGCAGAGCCGAGCCACTAACGCCGATGATAATAAAGCTGAGAAGTTTCAAATTTATACTTACCTTAAATCATGTTACGCCAAATTTCTTTGGGAACGCTCGGTTCTGTTGTCGGCGGGGTATTAACAATTGTCGGCATAGCTGCTTATGCTGCTCATAATGCCACACTCAATCTTGCAGGTTTCTTTTATGGAATTCCTTTATTGCTGGGAGGACTGGCACTTAAAGCTAATGAATTAACGCCTGTACCTTTCAGTCAACCAACAACACCGCAGGTGTTGACACTACAGAAAAAACAAGCAACTATTACTCAAAATAAACTTCGTAAAGACATTACTCGATATTGCTACGGGCAAGAAGCCCATTTAGATGAAGCACTTCAACGTTTGGGTTTGAGTAAGACAGACGAGGAACGACCTGTAATTACAGGGTTAAGAGAAACGGAAGTCAACGGGAACTACGCCTTAACTTTAGAATTTGATTCACCGCACGTACCACTTGATGTTTGGCAGCAAAAGCAGGAAAAGATGACCAGCTATTTTGGTCCCGGAGTGGAGGTGCAAATGACACAGCCAGATTCAGATAGAGTTGAACTTACTCTGATTACTATTCCTAAGGAGAGTTAGGAGGCGCTTAGGGGCGGGTTTAATATAAAGAATATCTTCGCAAACAGAATATCTTACAAAACCCGCCTCTATTTAGGAGTTTGTTGCTCCTAACCTACAGTTTATTTTTCTAAACGAACTGCATACCACTGCAAATATTTTCCCGGACCTAGGTCTAACTCGCAACTCGTATCCAGTAAGTATTGTACACAGGCTTCCACTGAATCAAATGAGTGCAAGTCGAGAGCCAAATCTTCAATATTTGTTGTTTGTATAATTTCCTTAAGCTTTTCTAACAACTCAGAAGCAGTGAGAAATTGTTCTGCTTGATTAGTTTCCAGGACAACAAAATTATCCTGTTGATACATTAATGGATTTGGCATTTAAACAATATGGTAGCTATAGCAAACCTAAATAGTAATTTGTAAAACAAGCGTCCTTTGAGCGTTTCTGGTGAATTTTCAACTATTAACAATTAGCAGTCACTTTCCAGAATTTTTTCAAAATTACATTTGGACTCTTATGTACGGCTTATTGTTGATTTTGATATGTCGGAGCGCTAACCGCTCTGTAAAATTATAGCAATCTGTAGAGGATAATGTTAACAATTTTAAATTTTGTCAGATGGGTAATACTCAACATTACCTGATTTATAGCCATCAGTGGATGGGTCGTGAACAATTTAATGACCTGAACTCATTTTTATCGCCTCTAATACTAACTTTTAATTGATCAGAGAGCAAACTTCTGCTCTCTTCTCTAAGTGATTTTACTTATTATTTTTGTATCAAATGTTTTATTTGCTTTATTATTCAAAATGCAAGATTCCTGCTAGCATATTAGATTTTCTTAAGTTAAATTTTAAATTGCTGAGTTATCCTGCAAAATCTTGAATAAGCTCAGCACTTTGCTTTGTACTCTCTTTTTCAGTGGAACGCAACTCATGTCAGGCATAAAGCCGTTTTCTACTCCCAACGAACCCCCTTTGATTCTTGTCGCTGATGATGACAAGACTATACGACTACTGTTGCGTGAAGCTATGGAGAAACAAGGTTACCAAGTTGTCGAGGTAAGTGATGGTCAGCAGTGTCTGGATGCTTATATGACTATCAAACCGCATCTTGTTTTGTTAGATGCTGTCATGCCCGTAATGGACGGTTTTACCTGCTGTCGGCGGATACTTCAAATTACTAAAAATAATTTAGCACAAGCACTCGCTAACTTTGATACTGATTCTTACATGGGCAATACTGTCATCTCAAAGCTTTGGGAGCGAACTCCTATTTTAATGATTACGAGTTTAAACGATCCAGAGTCGGTGAACCTTGCTTTTGATGCAGGGGCTAGTGATTACGTTACTAAACCAATTCACTGGGCAGTACTACGTCATCGGATACGACGGTTGCTGCAACAAGCACAACTCTATAAACAATTAGAAGCTACCAACCAAGCTTTGCAGCATCTTGCTAATATGGATGGTCTGACAGGAGTCGCTAATCGTCGCCGCTTTGATCAGTACCTGAAAGTTCAGTGGCTGAATTTAATGAGCGATCGCTCGCCTCTGTCACTCATTTTATGCGATCTTGATTTTTTTAAACTTTACAACGATAAATATGGTCATCCGGCTGGGGACATGTGTTTGCAAAAAGTGGCTGCTATTTTAAGCGGCACGGCTCAAAAAAATCAGGATTTAGTAGCGCGTTATGGTGGTGAAGAGTTTGCTGTGATTATGCCCGACACTCACGCTTCTGGTGCAGTTCATGTTGCCGCTTTAATGCAAGCCGGAGTTAAGAAACTAGAAATCGATCATATTCAATCCCTTGTTAGCAAACACGTTACCCTAAGTTTAGGAGTAGCGACTACCATCCCCAATTCTGAATCTTCTTCACCCCTACGTTTAATTGAGGCCGCAGATAAGGCACTCTATCAGGCAAAAGCTGAAGGGCGCAATCGCATTATTCTTAAACAGTTGAGTTAGTACTTTGAGCCAAAGAACCCATTTTGTAAAAATGTTGTAGTGTTCAGATCCCCGACTTCTTATAGAAGTCGGGGATCTAAGTTGATGAACGCTTTGACATCGCCCAGTGGCAGTTTCAGGTAACAGGAGGATGCGCTCACTTAATTTTTGATGATTGCCATCGCTTGCACATCTTTGGGCGTTACTGCCAAACTAACCTAAGTTAAAATGTAAGAATTTAGGAGTCAGTAGGGGCAGGTTTAATCGATTGATTTTAATGTTTTGTAAGTTATCTGAGAAACCTGCCCCTACAGGAGTCAGAATGCAAGTCACTTCCAGAATTGAAACTATAGATATTTTGTGGAAATCATTACCTCAATAGCTAGAATCTTTCAATAGCTTTAGCAATAGCGAGTTTAACCCCTGCGTCGATTTGGCTAGATAATTTCTCAGGAATTGGCTTATTCATAGGTATTAGTAGTGATTTGGTTCCATAGTTGGGGTTGATAAATTATATGCTCTTGATTGAAAGGGCGTTCAGCTATTATCTGCAAAATTGAATTAGAGTTATCGTAAACAATCCAGCGATCGCACAACGGTAAGTATAATTCAATTAAGTTATTTCTTCCGCGTTCGTAGCGACGGCGAATAGTATCTTCAGGGATGTTGTGACCACCACTTTCTACCCGTCTGCGTACCCGTGCGATCGCTAATTCGGGACTTTGTAACCAAAAGTAAATTAAGTTGATAATATAACCTTTGATTTTACATTCTCTCAGAAATCGGGCAAATTACGAGCTGCTAATGTAGTTTCAAAAGCAAAATCGGCTTCAGCATTCACCAGAGTTTTTAGTCTTTCTAACATTATTCGTCCGGCTTGACTGGCTACGGATTCCGGGTTAAAAGGAGAAAGTCCGGCTGCTATTTCATCGGCGTTGACATATTCAAATACTTCTAGGAAGTAGGGAAGGATTTGCAATGCGGCGGTAGTTTTACCAGAACCGTTTGCACCGCCGATAATGTACAAGTTAGGGATTATTGTAATGGTAATGCTAATTGTGCGGATGATTGGGGCTGAGATTTTGTGTTTTTCTTGGTTTTGGTTGTTACCTGTTTGGCTTTGTGGCGATCACACAAACCTATAAAGCTGGCAGCATCGTTTTACCTAAGCTAGGGGATATGCGGGAGTGAGTTGCATCCAACCCAAACAACTGATTTTCCTGCTAAATTTAGAAGCCGATAGCGGGATTTGAACCCGCGACCGCCCGATTACGAATCGGGTGCTCTACCACTGAGCCACATCGGCATATACAATCCACAATTATAAATCGTGATCGAACCAAATAACAAAAATCGAAATAAATCTCAACAGTATGCTCGTTTGAAAGCAGAAGCAGTAGCTCCATATAAAGGCTTACGTAAATTTATTTACATTGCTTGCGGTGCTTCTGGCTTTATCGGCGCATTCATCTTTCTTTCTCAGTTACTTGCCGGACGCGATGTTGAGAGCACTTTGCCTAACTTAGGTCTTCAAGTTGGAGTGGTCGTCTTAATGATTTTCCTGTGGCGCTGGGAACAGCTTAAAAAGTAAAAAGATAAAAGTAAAAAGTAAAAAGAGAATTCCCATAAATAAATGCGCCTTGAAACAAATCTTTATTTTCTTTTCCATGACGCGCTTTGGGCGGCTCCAAACCGATTTTATTCCTATGAACTTTTTACTTTTCACTTTTTACTTTTTACTTTTTACTTTTATTAAGGAGTTTTTACCAAATAGGGAGACGAAATTGCTTGAGCCCTACCTGCATTAACCATTGCCTGGTACACGAAGGCAGCTACATCTGCCCGAGTTGCCTGTTGATTGGGATTGAGTTGTTTGACTGTAGGGTAGTTCACCACGAGTTGCCGTGAAGTTGCTGCTGCTACCGAATTAGTAGCGTACTGTGGAATCTGGGAAGCATCGCTGTAAATTGAAAGGATATTCTGATTGTCAGCATTTAAACCCAGACCATTAGCTAAGGAGACGAGTACTTGCACTCGTGGAATCTGCTGTTGTGGTTTAAACGTACCGTCAGGATAACCGGAGACAAAACCACCTTTGGAAGCAGATTGAATCACCTCGTAAGCCCAAAAATTAGATTGCACATCAGGAAACTGTTTGTTTGCACTTTTTGCTTGAGGCTGAAAAGCTTTAGCGATAATGGCGGCAAATTGGGCACGAGTAACGGGTTCGTTAGGTTTAAAACTGCCATCAGGGAACCCAGCAATAATGTTCTTAGAGGCTAAGGCTTCGATATAAGTTTTTGCCCAGTAACCTGCAGGCAAATCTTTGAAAGCAACAGCCCCTCCTGGCAGCGGTTCAGCTTTGGCAAAGACAAAGTCTACTTGACCGAAAATGCGCTTGGCATCTATCTCATTGCCAACAGCAAGAATCTTATTTACCTTAGTAGAGTTGTTCAGATCGTAATGAGTATTTTTACTTATAAGATTGCCACCTGGATTTTCATTAGTACCAAGGTCAGGTTGAGCATTGACAGTTACAACTATGCCATCCTGTGTGTTGTTCTGAATAACATTCTTACGCAGTATTGGCTTAGCTGACTCCGAGATATAAATACCATCTTTGTTTTGAACAATTTGATTTTCCACTACTAGGGGTGTGGAATTACCCCCGAGAGCCAGTCCAAAACCCGTATTCTGAAACAAGTTACTCCGAATTTCTCCAGAGGCAGATTTAGCTACAGAGATTCCGTTCCCCTTATTCTGAATAAAGACATTATTTTCTATTTTCGGATTACCTGTACCCGTCACAAAAATACCATCTCGGATACTATTACTAAATGTACTGTTTGTAATTGTGGGATTAGTTGATTCTATCCACACACCAGTACCACGATTCTCAGGATTAGTAACTGTTACTCCGGCGATACTGCTATCTTTATCCGCACGGATTGTCATATTTTGACGAGCAAAGGTAGGGCTGATATAAACACCACTACCTGAAATTAATGTCGCCTGCCCTTTACTGGATTCATCACCGCGCAGCGTTACACCCTGTTTAATTTCGAGTGGGAATTGTTCCCCACTATCTTTACTATAAGTACCAGGAGCCAGTTGAATAACTGTACCTTGTTGTGCTTGATTAAGAGCGTAGGTAATAGTTTTATAAGGAGTTGCTTCCGCGTTTCCAGCACCAGCGCTATCTTGACCGCTTTGTGAGTTAACATAAATAACTGTTCCAGTTGCAGCAGCTTGCGCTGTGATTGTCACACCAGCATTAACCTGATTTGGTAATAGTGTTGAGACACCAGAAATTAGTAACAAAGCGAATAGTCCTGCTGGTGTGATAGCAGTGAGGCTTCTGCTGGATAAATGACGAAAATTGTTCAGTTGCTGGAAGTCAAATCCCTGATGTTTCATCTTGATCTACGACCGTGAAGTGCTTGCTGTATTCAATTACGTTTAATAAAGTGCAAGATCAGTCAAATATTTTTAAACTTATCCATCTTCAGAAGGAGATGGATTTCATGTGAATAGTTAGTAGATAGCACAAAATAATTAGCAGCAAAACAACCGAGCGTTTTGCACTCTCTTGTCGCTTTACTATTCAATATATGAAAAACTATAACCCATGACCTACACTTTGGCAGCTGGGTTCCCTTGGGGAAAGCTAAGGTTTATAAATAGCGTTTGTCGCTCTCATAAAGAAGCAGTGAGGACTTAAGTCGGAAGAAGATTATGATAAATAATTATATTTTTGGGAAAAAACATACCTTAAAAATTTACACAGAAGTTCTGAACTTTTACCTTTGTAGCCTTCAGTAAAAGCTCGCATGAATCAATATTTATGCAATTACATTCTTAAGATAGGTAAATGCATATACCGATTTATTTGATAAATTTTATTCTCCTACACCAAGCGCAGAAATAAATCAAGCATTTGGAATTGTTGATTGCCTACAATCCCAGCATTTATAATTTATAATTTTTAATTCCGCATAGCGGGACTAGTTAATTAATAAGCTAAAGTTTCTAAAGTTTCCCGCAAATAGCGCTGTACTTGTTGTTCAAGTTCGGTCTGTTGAATTTTAGTATCGCATTCTAGCAACCAACGCTGGAATCCAGAACTAGCTGAGATGACACATTGTAGATTATTCCAGATTTCGATGTTGCCAGAAAAATGGCGATCGCGAGAAGTTTGAGTGTGAGCCATAGTTCCTTAGTCCTTAGTAAAGAATACTGAAAAGCCGTTAGTTGTTAGTTATAAGAACAACTAACAACCAACAACTCATATTTTTCACTTTGTCATCGTGAGAGTACGGCGCTTAGTAACCATCTGATAGGCTTCGATGATGTCATTTTCTGCCCAATCATTAAATTTCTCAACGCCGATACCACATTCATATCCAGCGTTGACCTCGCGCACATCTTCTTTCATGCGCTTGAGGGAATCAAGCACACCTTCATAGATCACCTTACTGCCTCGACGCACTCGCAGTTTACAGTTGCGTACCAGCTTGCCTGACTGAACATAGCAACCGGCAACAGCACCACGACCCACGGGGAAGACGGCACGTACTTCGGTTTGTCCGAGAGGTTCTTCAACCAGTTCTGGCTCCAGAAGACCTTCCAAAGCTCCTTGGATATCTTCTAAAAGTTTGTATATGATGTTGTATTCCCGGACATCTACTCCAGCTTCATCAGCGGCTTGTCTTGCTCCACTGGCGTAAGTTGTGTTGAAACCAATAATGACAGCACCACTGGCTGCTGCCAAGTCGATATCTGTCTCAGTGATTTCTCCCGCAGCTGACAACAACATGCGGATTTGGACTTCGTTTTGCGGGATTTGTTTGAGCGATCCCACAATAGCTTCCACAGATCCTTGTACGTCTCCCTTTAAAATTAAGTTGAGTTCTTTCAACTCGCCTTCTTGAGCTTGAGCCGAGATCGTTGTCAGAGTTACACGTCCCTGCATCAAACGGGATTGACGTTGTTTGTCGGCGCGGTCGTTGGCGAGTGATCTTGCTTCTCTTTCGTTTTGAAATACCTCAAACTCATCACCTGCGGCTGGCACATCACTTAAACCCAGCACCTCAACGGCAAAGGACGGAGTGGCAGCTTCTACCCTTTTGCCTCGATCATCTACCATTGCTCGGACTTTACCAAAAACGGAGCCAGCTAATAAGATATCGCCGACGTGTAGAGTCCCATTTTGAATCAGCAGAGTAGCAACTGCTCCTTTTGCCTTATCCAGATGAGCTTCTATCACTGTTCCTTTTGCTAAGCGATCTGGGTTGGCGTTGAGTTCTTCTACCTCTCCTACCAGCAAAATCATTTCTAGGAGCGTATCCAGGTTTTCACCCTTAATAGCGCTTACGGGAACCATAATGGTGTCACCGCCCCATTCTTCTGCTGTCAGACCGTACTGAGTCAACTCCTGCTTCACTCGCTCTGGCTGTGCCCCTTCTTTATCAATTTTGTTTATTGCTACAATAATTGGCACTTCTGCGGCTTGAGCGTGACTGATTGCTTCAATTGTCTGAGGTCTAACGCCATCATCTGCCGCGACGACCAAGATCGCAATATCTGTCACCCTTGCTCCCCTTGCTCGCATAGCTGTGAAGGCTTCGTGACCCGGTGTATCTAAAAACACAACTTGCTGAACTTTCCCACCGTGTTCTACATCTACATGGTAAGCACCAATGTGTTGAGTGATACCTCCGGCTTCACCAGCTGCAACCTTTGTTTTGCGAATTGAGTCAAGTAGGGTCGTTTTTCCGTGGTCTACGTGACCCATAATTGTCACTACTGACGGACGACGCTGGAGGTTATCCATGTCTTCCACATCCAGCATTTCAGTGACTTTACGAGCTTCTGCTTCTGGTTCGGCAATTTCGACTTCCACATCCAGTTCAGCTGCTATCTGAGTGATTGTGGGTATGTCCAAATTTTGGGTAATACTTACCGCCATGCCTTTGATAAACAGGATTTTCACAATCTCTGTGTCGGCGATCACCAAAGCTTCAGCCAGTTCTTGCACTGTCATTGGACCTGTCACGACCACTTTTTCTGGACGCTCGCGCTTTTGTTGCTCCGGTTCGCGACGACGATTTTGTTCACGAGAGAAAGACGTCTTTTTCCCTTTAGCTGTCGGCATAACAGCTGTAACAGTGGCTGTCTGCGCGGGTTTGGCTGACTTGGGTTTGGGAGGACGGGCAATTGACAGGCTAACTTGGACAGCAGTTGCGATGTCCAGTCCTTCCTCGTCAAGTAAATCCTCATCAAGTAAATCATCTTCAAGTATTGGCTTAACCCGCTTGCCTTTGACCGCTCCCTTCGCAAGCTTACTTACTTCTTTTTCGTCAATTATTTCCTCTTCTTGCTGCCACTTTTTCCCTGATTTTGCTAGACGGGGAGGAGTTGGGCGCTTGAGTTCAAGAATATCGACTGGTACTGGTTCATCATCGTCATCCAGTATTTCTGCCTTAAGTGATGTTCCTGAAGCTGCTTTGCTTGGGCTTGCCACAGACGTTGACCCACCCGCAGGATGAAACTCCGGACGTGCTGGTCTCGGTCTTGGTCCATCTCCTACCGGAGACGGTGCTGATGGTCTATTTACTTTCTCTGGTCTAGATGGCGACTGAGTAGGGCGTGGAGCTCTTTGTGGTGGTGCCTGTGATGTCTCAGTGTTTATCGGTGCCTTGACCTTTGCCTTGACAATAGGTGTTTGGTCGCGATCGCGTTTGAGGATTGGTTTGCCACCACTTTGACTTTGTTGAGGCTCTGCTATCGTTACACCGTCTACATTTTCTCCGGTCGGTCTTGTCGGTGGAGCTACCAGTTGCGGTTTTTGGGGTTTTTCCTGTTTTGGTTTGCCCGCGACTTTTTCTGGTTTTTCTGCTGCTATCTGTTCTACTACTTCCGGAGTGGTAGTTGTTGAATCCGCGTCTGTAAAAGCCGATTCAAGCTGAGTCTCTGACTGATTCCGGGGAATAGGTCGAGAAGGTGCCGTCGGCTTCGTTGGTGAGACTGGTGTAGCGAAAGGGCGGGGGGGTGAAGGAGGAGAAACCTCAGAAGCCGCTCGGTTATTGTTAGCAACTGACATATCTGGGCTATTGGCGGTGTGATTCCTCAAAGGTTTTGGTTTGCGAATCTCCAAAATTTGTTGTTTCTGCTTATTGGGTGCAGTAGGTCGATTGCGTTCGCCTAGCTGTGGTGGATTTGGTTTATGGCTATTTGTGCCATTATCTTTTTTCGACGTCATATCCGTCGCTGCGACTTTTTCTGCTTGAGTCCGAATGCGTTCTGCTTCGTCCTCGGTAATCGTGCTGCTATGACTTTTGACCGCAATATCGAGCTGGTCGCAAATTGCTAATAGCTCTTTGTTATCCAAATTCAATTCCTTTGATAATTCGTAGATTCTAACTTTGCCGTTGTTCATCCACTCTTCCCCTTTAATTTACAGTTTTAACGGATGGCTGCCTGGTTTGCGACATCTCCATCCTTTGATGACTGTGTTTAGATTGCCGTTCTGATTTTGCCGGTGCCTCCAAGGAAAGAGAGATGTTTCGGTTTAATACTGGCGTTCCCATCAAAAATGATAGGTGTCATCGGACTGGGCGCTGGCGCTACCAGGTTGTCATGCTGTACTTTTTTGTTTTGCTGATGAAGAAGTCTTCCACGACAGAATCGAGTAAAACTTTTTGGGAATTTTGCTTCGCCCTTTGGTTTGGACTATGCTAACCATACCCTATTACTATTTTGGCATTATATAAGCGATTTTAGAGAGAGTCATGATAGCACGATTGGTTCGGCTGTCAGCACAATTACTCTAGAAATTACCGCTACACAGTAGTTTTTACTAAATTTTATTTTTGAAATTTCCTTAAGGATCTGTGTTGTGATCGTTCTCTGGATGAGCCAGTGCTACTTGCCGGATCTGGTTTTTCAAGACCGATTTTCCTCGCTTTGGCTCTGGCGAAGGCGATAGACGTTGCCACAGTGTTTGATACAGTGCTTCTGGCACTGATGCACGTAGCGATCGCCCAAGACGATTTTTTTTCTGAGATGCACAGAGGCAACTCGCTTGTGGACAAATATAGGCGGAACGACCCATGCCCCGATCTAATTGTACCTGTCCTGAAGGAAACAGGCGGACAATTCGCCAAAACTCATCTTTCAATGCTACTTTGCGACATATCAGACAACGTCGATAATTTGGTTTCATTTATCACCTCCAGGAGACAGGCGACAGGAGACAGGAGTCATAAGACAACAATTCAAGTGACATATGTCCGCAGCTAGTGGTTTCAAAAAGTAATAACTTGATGACATTTCACTCCTTTTGAGAACGTCATTTGCCCTGAGTACAGAATTCTCCGACCAGCAATTCTAGTTGTTATCTCCTGACACCTGTATGATTTCTTCAGGAATACCTTTTTATTCCTAAGACGAATGCGGCAATCTTCACTGTCGCTCTGCAAGCTTTTTGATAATGGCTGGGAATGTAATACCTTTGATTTCCAAAGTGCTTTGCAATTTATCCATAGCAGAAGCTATATCATTGGCATTAACTAGAGAGATGAACTTTTCTAAAAACTGCCTTAACAGATCTAGAGAAGATTCAATTAGCATTATTCTAAACTTTTCTGCGGCTTCCGAATTTTCTTCTTCTATTAAATCTATTAAAGCCATTTTCAGATCGAATGAGAGCTTCACTGACTTGATCGCTGTTTCGAGTTTATTTTCAGCAGCTTCTACAAATTGTTCAAGTTCATCGTCGAGTTCTTCTTCTGGCTCGTCGTCGAGTTCTTCTTCCGACTCATCGTCGAGTTCCTCTTCTGGCTCATCTTCAAGTTCGAGTTCATCTTCTAGATCCTCAATTTGATATTCATCTACTGCTATCTCATCTTCGAGTTCCTCATAATCATCTGTTTCATCAGGCTCAAAGATTTGAGCTTTTGCTCGGATCTCGGCAAATTTTGTATCTTCTGCGACAGAATCGTATTTAGCTTTGTCTTTAATGTCAATTTTCCAACCGGTTAAACGAGCTGCTAAACGGACATTTTGTCCTTCTTTACCGATAGCTAAACTCAGTTGATCCTCAGCAACAAGTACATGAGTTTGTCTTGTTTCCGGGTCCATAAGACGCACTTCGTCTACCCTTGCTGGACTGAGAGCATTGGCAATGTACGTTGCCGGGTCTGGAGACCAGCGAATCACATCTATTTTTTCTCCGCGCAGTTCGTTAACGACAACTTGAATCCGCGATCCCCGAGTTCCAATACAAGCACCAACTGGATCTACATCACGATCAAGGGTGTCAACTGCAATTTTAGTCCTGGGACCAACATGACGGGAGGGAGGATTAGCTTCCCGTGCTACAGCTACAATCCGCACGACTTCATCTTCAATTTCCGGTACTTCGTTGGCAAACAGATAAACGACCAAACCAGCATCAGCACGAGACACAAGTAATTGTGGTCCTCGCTGCTGACCTTGGGAAACTTTTTTGAGATAAACCCTAAAGGTGGCATTCGCTCGATAATTGTCGTTGGGCAACTGCTCGCGTTTGGGCAATTCCGCTTCTACCTCTGGCTGACTAAAGCCACTGCTCACTGCCATAATTGCAGATTGTCTTTCAAATCGCAGGACTCTTGCTTGTAGGACAGTTCCTTCTAAATCCTGAAACTCTTCTTGCACCATTTGGCGCTGTTGGTCGCGTAATTTTTGCGCCAATACCTGCTTGGTTTGCATCGCCGCCATCCGACCAAAATCCCCTTGGTCTGGAGTCACATCTAGCACGACTTCCTGCCCAAGTTGTGCTTCATCACCTCCCATGTCTTGAACTTGTTTGAGAGAAATTTCATGATCGGAGTTGACAATTTCTTCAACTATAGTTTTAGTAGCAACGACACGAAAGCCTTCTTCTTCAACATCAAGTTGTACATCAAAATTTTCAAAATAATCTTCATCAAACTGTTTTCGCTCCAAATTTTGAGCGCGACGATAACGTTCGTAACCTTTAAGTAGTGCTTCTCTAATCGCTGCTTGAACTGCAACGCGGGGCAAATTCCGTTCGCGACTGATATTTTCAACTAAATCTTTTAATCCGGCTAAAGTCACCATTGACATAGGCAATCTCCTTATAGTGTCATGTAAAAAGTAGTCAGGCTTTAACTATTAACAGTCAACTTTTTGCTTGGTTCGCTAATCCAAACAAGTGGCAACACACATTCAGATTTGAATGCCATGCCTTAAAAGCTGATAGCTAATAATTGATAGCCGATAGTTCTCAAGAGCGGTGATCGTCCAGTTGCACCTTGGTAATCGAGGTGCGTGGAATTTCAACCACACGACCTTTTTGATTTAAGTAAACAGTTGTTTCATCCCGACGAACCAACTGCCCCATCCACTCTTGCTGTTGTTCGTAGGCTGGAGAAGTCCAGACAATTACAGAAAATCCTTTAAAGGAAATAAATTCTCGGTCAGTTATCAGTTGCCGAGAAATACCAGGACTTGATACTTCCAATACATAAGTATCTGGAATCATCTCCGCCGCATCTAAGGAGACTTCTAAAGCACGGCTCATACGTTCGCAATCATCCAACCCGGTATCCTGGTGAGGATTACGGATATCTAACCGCAAAACTGGCGGACGTTGGTTGGTATGAAAAACGGCCCCAACAATTTCCAATCCCAGTTCTTCTGCCACTGGTGTTGCTAATTCAATAATTTGTGGGACTAGAGGATGAGTCATGTGGCTAATAAACAAAAAAAGTGGGCGTTGACCCACTTCCTGCGATAGGTATATCTTCCAAGAAGTCTTGTGACGAACCAATGTTGATTCGTCTCTCATTTGAGTTTAGCGCATTTTTTCTGTAGCGAAAAGACAACTAACTTGAAAGTGGGGAGTCCCGAAGCAATACAGAGGGGAGTAGGAGGAGAACGATATCTCAGGATTTAGGACTCTTTAAGACTGGCTGAATTGCTACTTGTGTTCTAAGTTGCTTGGTTTGTTCTACTGTTTGCACGATATCTTCAGACGACATATTGTGGACGTAGTTGATCTTGACTTCTTCTAAAAAGTCTAATAGTAAATTTTGGATTTCTGAAAGGACTTGTTTTTCCTGAATTTCTGTTCTTAAAGCTGCACTAAAACTTTGTACCAATTGATTAGTGAGTTTTGCCGCAACAGGGTCTAGTGTTGCAGCTACTAAAGTATTGTATAGGTTAGTCGTAATCTGAATTGCCAATTGTTCGCTCAACTGAGTTTGCATCTGTTCCACCAACGGGAAGATTTGCAGGTTGCGGTAGATAGGCGTTTGATTTAAAACACTCTCAATATTGTGGCGTAAAATAGCAACTATCTCTGGTTGGACTTTGGGTAAAACTTGGTAGATAGTTGTTTGCACTAAAAGATTCGTGATCGCCTCCACTTCATTAATGTTATTAATATCTTTATATGAAAAATTATTATCTTTCTGTAATAACCTCTGTACTAACTCTCCCCTTTGGATTAAACCTTGAATTTGATTGATGACTCGAACTACAATAATTTCCGTAAGTTCTTCAGCAAAATTGACAACAATTCCTAAATGAATTTGCTGCCTGACTGGTTGGAGATTTAATAACTGCGATTGGTCAAGACGAATACACACAGGTATAATTCGTAACCACTGAGAGAATGGGAGTAACAAAAATAGGTCATACCAGCGCCAAAAAATCGCATTTGACCAACTAAAACCACGATGGTGACTTTTAATATAGAAGCTACGCGCTAGCAATTCTATACCAAATAAAATCACAAACGGTAAGTCAATTATCCAGAAATTATCAATAAATTTGTCATTTTCTCCAATGTGTCTGTAGTAGTTACTAGCAATTAAGGGCGCTATTTTTTTATCAAAAAAACTAATTTCTGGTTTCCAACCTTTTTGTGATAAATACGCTTGACTCCAAAAAATGTTAAAGCTAAGCTTCGCAGACGATTTTTGCCGTGTGTGAGCAAGCATCTGATTTTTAATTTTTGCTAATTTACCACTTTTACCTGCTATCGCAAAAGGATTACTATCAATCATTTCGGTACTCAGGCGACGCAATTCCTCTAATTTTTGTTCTACCTGAGGGGATTGCAAACCTGTTTGACTAACTTGTTTTTTAAGTGTTTCTACTGTTGCTAGATAATCCTCTGTTTCTCGATGAGGTTCAATGCCTTTCAACTGATCGTATACCTGAGGAATTTTTGGAAAATATTTTAAGTAGAAATCTCGGTTGGAAAGATAACTTAAATTAAAGAAAACTAATCCCAAGTTTACTGTGGCAATCATTGCCATCAGTCGTTCAAACCATAAGTTACGCTGCTTTGTTAATTTGGCGTTATTCATTCGTGATCGCTATATTCCTTTCCTTCTATATATCTTCTACAAACTACTATATGACAGAGTAAATAAAGCTACTATCCCAGATAGCCAAAACTACTGTATTTCCGGCTTTTTAACTCGTCTTGGCTTAGGAGCGCGGGATCGGTTTCACGCTTAGCAAAGCAGCGCACTCGTACGAACCCGGACATGCAACTTCTATATAGCTTGACTTTCCAAGACGAATTTATAATTCCGCATAGCGGCACTACTTTCATTGACGTTTTCACCGTCATCATCTGCTCAACGATAATTAGATCCTTAGAAAAGTTTACAAAAGTTATTTTTACCGAATGTAAATTTCTGTGGTGCCCTTACAGACAGAAGAAATTAAGTCTCTCGGTGAGGTACCGACTATCCATAAATATCTAGCCGTATGTCAGCAAGCCAAGCGCGAAGTCTTGAGGGCGGAAGCTTCCGTCCCCAGAGCTTCTCGACTACGACCAGAGATCTAGAATGAACTGCTGGATATTGATTTTTATGGATCTCCCTTAAGCGACCTCATTGTCAAAAAGGGTAAATTATTTTTTTTTAACAAATAAATATTTTTTTAAGAGTTTTAATTTGAACGCCCACTCCGATACTTTTTGGTTAAGAAAACATTTCCTATACCATAATATCGTTGTGTATATACGGTAGGAGAGAGGTTTTCCAAATATCATGCAGTTTGCTTTGTGTAAATACTTGAGGGGCGATAAGATGACTAAGAATAATCAAAAATCTTGAATTTATAAAAAAACTAGATTAAAGAAACTTAAAATGCATCTATAAACGTCGTACATATATTCTGCTGATTTGACTCAAAGGGGTTTTATCTATGTGGTGTGGGTTTAGAAGATCGAGCGCAACCGTTGCTACTGCCTGTTTTGTAACGGCTAGCCTAGTTATGACGAACACAGCTAGTGCTGTCCGTCAAAGGACTTATACGCCACAGCAATTCCGCACTGTGTTGCGGGGCCTAGGCTATAAGGTTAAAGTGTCAAATACCCCCTTAACAGATGCCGAAACTAAAGCAGCAATCCAAGAATTTCAGAAGGGATACAAGCTTCCGGTTGATGGTACTGCAGGGCAGAAAACTGAAGATTTTGCAGCAGGCATTGTTAAAATTTTGCAAGCCAACTTAAATCTAGTCGTTAAGCCGAAACTTCCTTTACCCCGAGATCAATATTTTGGTCCCCGGACGGAAGCGGTGGTCAAGCAGTTGCAAAAAAAATATAATCTGCAAGAGACTGGAATTGCTGATTTACCATTGCGACAGAAGCTTGACCAAGATGCAGAGAAATTGGTAGGAGGTAATTCCGAGTCCGCACCTGCATCCAAGCCGTCGCCAAGATCTTCACCAACGTCAACTCCATCGGCAACGCCGACGACGACAGCAACACCAACATCAACTCCATCGGCAACGCCGACGACGACAGCAACACCAACATCAACTCCATCGGCAACGCCGACGACAGAAACACCAACCCCAACTCCATCGGCAACGCCAACGAAAAAGCCTAGAAATAGACCGAAGGCAACACCCTCAGCAACACCTACACCCTCAGCAACACCTACATCGACAGCAACACCTACATCGACACCTTAAGATCAAGCGAAAAAAACATTGGGGGAAGTGGTTGTCAATTCGTGATGCTTTGATCGACGAAAAATTAAAAATTCCAACTTCCTCCTTTGGTTTGAACCAAGGCTATCCTTTTTCTCGTTTTGTCAGGATGGCTAACTTTCATCCTTGTGGCTTTAGCCCAAGGATAAAAGCTGCACTTAGATGCTTGGTAACATTTTGTCGTCAAACATGTTAAAATTAGGGCATCAGTAAAAGATTTGAAAACCTACCCGGACTTGGGGAAAGTCTATGTCCAAAACAACAGCTACTGGTACATCAATACGCCCTATAGGCTTTCCGTGTTGAGCTTGGAAAACCTAGTAATAGGGAGATATTGGCTGAAAAGCTTTTATCTTGTCTGACTGGGCTCTTCTAAAGGTCTACCTTTAGGCGTTGGTAACATTGGACGACGATCATCGTAAGGCATGGGGATATACTGAACAGTAGGACGTCCACCCTGTGACTGCGGATACATATCCATGAGTTCATAAATAATCCGGGGCAGTCCAACAGAAATGGGCAGCCCCATTTCTGTTGCTTCCTCAACAGTGATGGGGTAGTCGTGAGTTACACGCCCAGTGGTTAAAGAGTCTACAATAGTTTCGATATTTTCTGGCTTAACTTTCTGCTTGGGAATATTGTCTTTAAGTAAAGTTCGCACAAAGCGCTGTACCTGATCTATTGCTTTGCGCGATAAATCCGCCATAATCAAGGTTTGATCGTCAATTTCACTGATGGGTTTATCTTCAACGACTTTGATAATACTGGCGGCTGGAAAGTTACCAAGTTGGGGATCAACCGGTCCAAGTACAGCGTTAGCATCCATCACAATTTCGTCAGCCGCAAGGGCTAGCATCGTTCCACCGCTCATGGCATAGTGAGGTACAAAAACGGTAACTTGAGAGGGATGACGAATTAATGCTCTAGCAATTTGTTCGGTAGCTAAAACTAAACCGCCTGGAGTATGCAAAATTAAATCAATGGGTACATCAGACGGAGTGAGCCGAATTGCTCGCAAGATTTGCTCTGAGTCTTCAATGGTGATGTAGCGTGATATGGGAATTCCCAGTAGGCTGATAGACTCTTGGCGATGGATGAGCAAAATCACCCGGCTTTTACGTTGTTGCTGAAATTCCTGCAAAGTGCGCAAGCGACGAAACTCTATCTGACGTTTTTGCCAAATAGGCTGTATGGAAGAAAGGAGAAGGAAAATCCAAAACAAATCACCAATACCAAAGCCCATATGATTGACTGCTCGAAGCTAATAGTTTTCGTCAATCATTGTGACAATTTTTGGGAAATTACAAGTCTATCCAAAGAGTGTGATCTATGGGTCACTGAGATGGCAAACACCAGTCAGGACGCAAGTTTGTAGCGTGACGCAAATAGACGTGGTAAGTTGGCGCGGAAGCTGGAAGGTAGACGTGAACTAAAAATCGAATGCAGCGTTCCAAACTTCCCTTAACATGCATCTGCTGCACATCTAACATTGCCACATTGTCCCAGTAAGAACGCTGGCGTGCGATCGCTGCTGGAAAAATAGCATCTAAATCTTGAGTCACCGTGAAAGTAATACTCACAATGTCTGTTGGATGCAGTTGATTTCGTTTTTCCAGTTCATCTAGTAGTTCCATTACAGCTTCCTGCATTGCCTCGACTGTGTTAGTTGAGACTGTTGTTGCTCCCCGAATAGCTTGCACTCGCCACTCCACAAAAAATCCCTCCTGAGAATAGTCATTAGTCGTTGGTCATTCATCATTAACCTGATTTGCCTAAAAATCAGGTTTTACCGTAATACATGAAGTAGATGTAGAGCGATTTAGGCTGTTTAAGCCCTATAAAACATATGCCATAATCAATGTGTCAGTACAACACGTAAAAACCGAAGCGTGGTCAAGAGGCTTACACAAAACAAAAAAGGCGGAACCTAGTGAGTGTTGATGGATCGGCGGCAACACTCACTAATTTAGATAAAGTTCCACCTTGTTTGCCCTGGGACATGCAAGGACAGCAGCTCTCTAGAAGCCTAAAGCACTGTAAATAGATATGACTAAGCACTATCAGTGCAAAAGTAGTCAGTCTTACGTAACCTTATTAATAGGGATTTTTTGACTGAAAAGTATCCGTACCTCTCCTTTCAAAGCTTTGAAAGGGAGATAGTCAAGGTCGATACAACCATAAAGGTAGACCACTGGTAGACATTTCAAATTCCACCCAATCAATACCAGCCCCCAGTCCTGATGAAACCTGACGAGTTCCCGCGAAGACGCGGCTCAAAAGAGGTTTACGTTCTTCTATCGTGTGGACTGTAGTTTTTTCAGGGTCTAGATTAACGAGTTCTGCAGCCCAGCGACGAGCATCTTCTTCTGTTCCCACCCGATCTATAACACCTAACTCTAAAGCCTGCTGCCCGGTAAAAATCCGACCATCAGCAAAATTTCTCACATTTTCTACCGTCAAGGAACGTGCCTCTGCTACTGTTTGTATAAATTGTTGATAGCTGATATCAATCAATTCTTGCAAAATATTTTGTTCTGCTTCTGTAAGTTCGCGATCAAACGCCAAAATATCTTTATAAGGACCAGACTTCACGACTTTGAACGAAATACCAATTTTTTGCAGCAAGCGTTCCAAGTTATTTCCGCGTAAAATTACACCAATGCTCCCCGTAATTGTACCGGGGTTAGCTATAATGTGTTCGGCTCCCATACCAATATACACTCCGCCAGAAGCAGAAATATTCCCAAAACTGGCAACAATTTTCACTTTTTCGCGTAACCGCTTGAGGGCACTGTAAATCTCTTGAGAGTCTCCTACAGTGCCCCCAGGACTATCGATGCGGAGCAATAATGCTGGAAATTTTTTTTCTTCTACAATTTTCAGGGCTTCTAGTACGCGCTTGCGAGTGGCACCTGCGATCGCACCAGTAACTTCAATCCGAGCAATTTGTTTCCGAAACTTCGGCTTAAAAGGCCAAACCATGAGCAATTAAAAAACGTGATTCAGGGCATCTTGGATTTGCCAAAATACACTGTATAAGTAGCTTAGCACCCACAGAACACGGCTGTCAGTTTTTTCTTATCGTAATACTTGATACCTATAACAGGCATAAGTGTCAAACAGCGCGCCAACGAAACTACAAGTCAAACTAATGACAAGTAGTCCACGAAGGGGAGTACCACTGCCAAACATTGCCAGAAACTGCCAGATTTGAGTAGCGCTCGCAATACTCACGGATTGTAAACCAGGAATATAGCCGAGCGAGAATAAAACAATCAATATGCCGCCAACGAGAAATACTGGAGCGAAAAAACTGAAAATTACTGACAGAAGGATTGAGCGCAGAAAATTCGCGTTCATGGTCATTATGGTTCTCCATGAGTTCGATAGATAATCGTGTATCTAGCTGCTACCAGTTTCTACAATAAGAGTGATCGCTTCATCTCAGACGATATTTCAAAGATCTTAAATTATAATTAAAATAGCTACACAATTAATTAACCAAACAGACGAACAGGATCAACAGAATATTGACTCAACACAAGCGATGAAAAATCAGGCTTTAACTGGGTGGTAACATATTTTGTTGAACTAAGAGCAATCTGAAAGCGGCTGAGATTTCTGAGAAAAGCTTTAAGCTTAGTTCATCATCAGGGAGCGCCGCGTTCGTCTCTTTCCGGTACCAACATTAGGCAGGCTATGTGGTGCATATCTGAAAAAGTTTCATTATTTCCTTCTGGCAGATAGCTGAAAGCTTTGTAATCCGCTATTATGACGGCAGTTACTGAATTAGCTTGTCAACATTGAGCGAGAGTAGATCTAAATCAGATTTGAGCGCATGGATCCAGCGTTCGCTGGCGGCAACTTTCTTGGGTGGACAAGTTATAGTCCACATCTTTAAGAGCAAAATCAATTGGCGTAACACTTTAGAACAAATGGCAACAGTTGGACCTGACTCCCTCTTGATTGCTTTAGTGACGGCTGTTAGTGTTGGCGCGGTGTTTACCATTCAAGTAGCGCGAGAATTTATTAATTTTGGGGCGGGAAATATCGTTGGGGGAGTGTTGGCGATCGCTCTCACACGAGAACTGTCGCCCGTTCTGACAGCAGTGGTTTTGGCGGGACGAGTTGGCTCAGCATTTGCTGCTGAAATTGGCACAATGCGGGTAACCGAACAAATTGATGCCCTTTTAATGTTAAGAACCGATCCCGTTGACTATCTGGTTGTGCCTCGCGTCATTGCTTGTGGCATCATGCTTCCAATATTAACCCTCCTGTCTTTAGTGACTGGCATGATCGGGGGATTGATCATTTCAACGAGTATATACAACCTCTCCGAATCATCTTTTATAGACTCAGCCCGTACCTTTCTTGGCAACTGGGATATTATCAGCGCCTTGATTAAGGCTTTTTGCTTTGGGATTTTTATCGCTGTCATTGGATGCAACTGGGGCTTAACAACGACCGGAGGTGCGAAAGGTGTAGGACAATCAACCACAACTGCTGTTGTTACAGCTTTGTTGATCATATTTGTGAGCAACTTCTTTCTTTCTTGGATATTGTTTCGGGGAACTGGTAATGCATCGTTTTTTCCAGGAGGAAAATAACTGCTCTTGTACAGTTATGACTTAAAAATCCCGAGCCATCTTGAAGGAAGAGAGGGATGGAGAGAGACAATTTAAAACTCCTGACTCCTGTCTCCTGTAGAGAGGAGTCATTGCGCTTCTCTAAATCTCCTAAAATAGGAATAATGTCCACTAAAAAAGCAGGATTTTTAACTGTGGCTACGTCATATACGTCTAACTCAGCATCAACTGTGGAACTAAAGCCTAGTTATAAGATACCCATCGTGTTGGTTGCTGTTGCCATTCCATTGCTTGTTGTACAGCCAGGGTTAGGTTCCGTTGTCGGCTTGTTTGGCTTGTTTCTCTTGTTTCAGGCGGTAACACTACGTTTGCAATTTAGCGTTACCGACTTAGATATTTATAGAGGCGAAAAATTACTTCGGCGCTTTCCCTACCAAGAATGGCAGAACTGGCGGATTTTCTGGTCTGGAGTTCCTATCCTTTTTTACTTTAAAGAAGTAAAAAGTATTCACTTCTTACCGATTTTATTTGACCCCAACACTCTCAAAACTTGTCTGGAAGAGCGTTGTCCGCGTACTTAGTGTTCAAAGGACGTCGGACGTAGACGGAGGAACGTCACGTCAGTCGCCTGGTCAAAAACCTTTGTCATGCAGAGGTTTCATAAGACTTTTAAAGCTTGTAAATTGTATATTACATAAAGCTATATTGTTCATGCTATAGGAATCACATTATTGTTTATGAACCGAGAGGAATCTCAAACCCCACAACAAACTCATGAGTCGTTGATGCCAAAAGAAGAAAATAGCCAGACAACTGAGCAACGGAAATCATCTGTTGAGTCAGTGGCAGAAACAGCAGATCTAAACCCCACATTTTCTGTGCCTACTTTAGATGCAGAAGTACCTAGTTCCACAGTTGAGTCATCAACTGCTGAAGCTATAGCCCAAATAGAAGAAGAAACTGCCACGCTATCATCAGAAATAAAATTAGAAGATCATCAGAGAAAAGAAGCGGAGGCAGCGCAGCGTATAGCAGAGTTGCAGCATCAAGAACAAGCGCTAAAAACAGAAATCAGCAACCTCCAAGCCTCCTACAAAACCCTTCAAGAGCAGATGGGTGCAACTCAAATCTCTATGGGACGACTGATGCAAGAGGCTCTAGAACAGCTAGAACAACGCAAAGGCGCGCTGCAAATTTCTGTAGAACAACTTGAACGCCGTCAAGAACGCATCCGGAATGAGATGCGAACGACTTTTGCCGGAGCTTCTCAAGATTTGGCAATCCGAGTCCAGGGTTTTAAAGACTATCTGACTGGTAGCTTACAAGATTTGGCAGCAGCTGCAGAGCAGTTACCACTCGTTCCGGCTGTCAAAGAACTAGAAAAACCGTTTGTGAAAGAGGGCAAGCCACCCGAAGATCGCTCAGGAACACCACAATTCGGACAACAGCAATTTCAAGATACGACAAAGCAAATTCGCCGCTTAATCGATCAGTACCGCAATAAACCAGATTATTATGGTCCACCTTGGCAACTGCGCCGCACCTTTGAACCCGTTCATGCGGAACGTGTCTCTAACTGGTTTTTCAATCAAGGAGGAAGGGGTGCGCTACGGACGATGGGCAGTAGGTTGCAAAATATCCTGATTGCCTCGGCAGTTATTTCCATATTGAACAAGTTGCATGGCGATCGCATCCGTACTTTAGTATTGGCAAATTCACCGGAGCGTTTGGGGGAATGGCGACGCGGCTTACAAGAGTGCTTGGGTATTAGTCGCCCAGATTTTGGTCCTGATCGGGGTGTGGTTATATTTGAGACTCCCGAAGCTATGGCGCAAAAAGCTGATCGGTTGGTGAAAGCCAATCAACTTCCTTTAATTTTGATTGACGATTCTGAAGAACAAATTAGTCTGGCATTATTACAATTTCCTTTGTGGCTGGCTTTTGCCCCAGATCCCAAGATAATGAGAAATTCTGATGATGATTTTTGATAATTTGGTTAGTGGTTTTAAACAATCAACAATTAATAATTAACAACTCACGACCAAGAATCAACTTTTAATATGACTATTTGGATAAGTCTGTGCGGGGTAGTTGTAATCATCGCTTACCTATTGGGTTCCATTCCCACAGGGTACATCGCAGTTAAACTGTTAAAAGGCATTGATATTCGCGAAGTTGGTTCTGGCTCGACTGGAGCAACCAATGTGTTAAGAACTTTGGGTAAAGGTCCTGGGGTATTTGTTTTAATTGTTGATTGGTTAAAGGGAGTACTGGCGATCGCCCTGGTTTACTGGTTGTTCAATTTTACCCTCAGTCAAAGTTTAATTCCATCAACGATAAATCCCCAACTATGGCAATCCTGGATAGTCACTTTAGCTGGGTTAGCCGCCGTATTGGGACACAGCAAATCAATTTTTTTAGGGTTTACTGGCGGTAAATCAGTTGCTACTGGTGTGGGTATTTTGCTAACGATGAATTGGCAGGTAGGTTTGGCAACGCTGGGGGTGTTTGTCATTGTCATGGCAATATCGCGGATTGTCTCTTTAAGTTCAATTTGTGGTGCGATCGCTGTTTCTATTCTCATGGGACTATTACATCAACCGTTACCATACATTCTGTTAGGTGTTTTTGGTGGTTTATTTGTTATTTTTCGCCATCGTAGTAATATTGAACGTTTACTTGCAGGTACTGAACCAAAATTAGGACAGAAATCACTAGTAGAAACAGAACACAATGTTAGCTCAGCTAGCTCAAGTTAAGTTTTTTTTGTCATCAGCAAATATGACATAAGAACGAGAAAGTATACTGGAAAAATCACAAGAATTTTACTGATAAATTTAGTATAAAAAAATTATATATCAGCTGATACACTGACTTGTCTTGAAGCAAAGTAAAGCTCTTGTATAATTGGACAGTTACTTACAGATACTGAGCTAAAATTAGGGTAGAAGTTATTTTCAGTAACTGAACAAACTATAAAACCGCTTAGGTTAAGCTAAGGTAAGTTATTTTAGAAGTAGAACTGCTGTGACTTTTAAGTAGCGAACTCTTGTACTAAAATAAAATCCAATAAGTAAAGCGTTTCAGTAAGTGATTTATTTTTCCAACAAGTGAACAAGGATTGCTTTGCATCATCCTCTGCCAATCTTTAACAGATTTTTATCATTCAGTTGAGATCTTGCGTTTAGATGAGCGGACTGGCAATATATACATTTTCGCAGGAGAAGAGTTACAAATTGAAGTTTATCGTGATGGTACATGGGTATTTCTTATATGAAACCAGAGTTCAACAAAATGAGTAAGACTCAGTTACGAGCTTATGTTCTCACTCATAAGGATGATAAAGAGGCTTTCAACTTACTAGTTGACCGTTTTAAAGCTGACTCAGCAAAGCAAGTAAAACATCCATTTCCAAAGTCTTTAGAAGATGTGGCAAGGGTACAAGAATTAGTTCACGAGCATATCAAAAACCTTGAAGAGTCATAAGGTTTTTATCTTAAGATTCCCGACTTCTTAAAGAAGTCGGGAATCTTAGCATGGATTGCTATCTGATCGCACCCGTTGATTCAACAACTTTAAACTTAAAGTAAAATCATACACAAAAATGCTATGATAAAGGTTTAGCTCTTTATATATCTGCTATATGGGTTCTCCTATTGTTGCTATTATTGGTCGCCCGAATGTGGGCAAATCCAGTCTATTAAATGCGTTGGTGGGAGAAGAGAGGGCAA
>CALMVQ010000163.1:87132-88217 GCA_937873135.1 uncultured Scytonema sp.
CCGAATGTGGGCAAATCCAGTCTATTAAATGCGTTGGTGGGAGAAGAGAGGGCAATAGTCAGCCCAATTTCCGGTACCACTCGCGATGCTATAGATACTATTATCGAGCGTGGTGAGCAAACCTATCGCTTGATTGACACAGCCGGAATTAGAAAAAAGAAAAATGTAGAATACGGCCCCGAATTCTTTAGCATTAACCGTGCGTTTAAAGCAATTCAGCGTACTGATGTGGTTTTATTAGTTATAGATGCTCTTGATGGCGTCACCGAACAAGACCAAAAATTAGCTGGACGAATTATCGAAGAAGGCCGGGCTTGCATTATTGTTGTCAATAAATGGGATGCCGTAGAAAAAGACTCTTACACAATTTACGATTACGAAAAAAATCTGCAAGAACGACTGCATTTTACCGAATGGGCAGAGACAATTTTTGTCAGCGCTATGACTGGGCAACGGGTAGAAAAGATATTAGAAGTCGTGAATCGGGCAGCTGAATCACACAAACGTCGCGTCAGCACATCAGTCATTAATGAAGTTTTGGAAGAAGCACTGAAGTGGCATTCACCACAAGTCTCTCGCGGTGGACGTCAAGGCAAAATTTATTATGGTACACAAGTTAAGTCTCAACCGCCAACAATAGCCTTATTTGTCAATGAGGCCAAACGCTTCAACGATAACTACCGTCGCTACATTGAACGGCAATTCCGAAAACAATTAGGATTTATTGGTACTCCAATTCGTTTGCTATGGCGGAGTAAAAAAGTCCGTGAAATGGAGGGCGTTAATGCCAATCGCGCAACCCGTGTCTAAGACAGTGCTGAGAGCTGAGTGCTGAGTGCTGAGTGAGAAGAAGAGATTAAGAGTGCTGGGTTTTGAGTCAGAATGAGTTAGGGAAATAGATTGTGCTATAAAGGTTTTGATTCCGTGACTACTGAATTTTCAGTCAGCAGAAGAAAGTGTTTACAACAAAAGATCATGTGAAACTACTCAGCACTCAGCACTCAGCACTCAGGACTGTCTTAGGACTCAGGACTTAGTACAGCGTTGCATTAATTCGTAGCGAATTGACAGAGGAAAACTTTTGA
>CALMVQ010000164.1:0-39730 GCA_937873135.1 uncultured Scytonema sp.
GCCTCCCCTGCCTCCTCTGCCTTAACTACGAGCGATCCCTTCTTGCCGTGCTGCATGTTGTACGGCACCTGCAACAGCAGTCGCAACCCGTTCATCAAAAACAGAAGGAATGATGTGTTCTTTGTCAAGGTCTGAAGGTTTGACTAGAGACGCGATCGCGGTGGCGGCTTCCAAGCACATGGTGGTAGTAATAGTTGCAGCCCGACAATCTAAAGCGCCACGAAAGACTCCCGGAAATGCGAGGACGTTATTAATTTGATTTGGGTAATCACTGCGCCCAGTAGCAATGATCGCAACTTCATCTTTGACTAATTCTGGTTGAATTTCAGGAATGGGATTTGCCATTGCAAACACAATCGCGTCTTTCGCCATCGAACGCACCATTTCCGGTGTCAATACTCCTGGTGCGCTGACGCCAATAAAAACATCAGCTGCTTGTAAGGCCCCTGCTAAGGTACCTTGCGCTTTCACTGCAAATTCGGACTTCTCTGCTGTTAAATCTGTGCGACTGGTGGAAAGAATACCTTTAGAGTCGCAGAGCCAAATTTTTTCTGCACCGGCTTTACGGAGTAACCGGGCGATCGCAATCCCTGCAGCCCCAGCACCGTTAATTACGATATGGATATCCGTCATTGACTTATCTACCAGCTTCAAGGCATTGAATAACGCAGCTAGAGTGACAATTGCTGTGCCATGCTGGTCATCATGAAAGATGGGGATATCTAGTAGTTGCCGCAGTTTTGCTTCAATCTCAAAGCAGCGAGGAGCAGCGATATCTTCTAAATTTACACCCCCAAATACTGGGGCAATGTTTTTGACGGCTTCAATGATCTTGTCGGTATCTTGGGTGGCAAGACAGATGGGAAAGGCATCTATACCTGCAAATTCCTTAAACAGCATTGCTTTGCCTTCCATAACTGGCAATGCAGCTTCTGGTCCCAAGTTTCCCAAACCTAATACAGCACTCCCATCTGTGACAATGGCGACAGTATTTTTTTTGATGGTCAAGTTGTAAACTTCTTCTGGGTTTTCGGCGATCGCATTACAGATTCGTCCGACTCCCGGCGTGTAAGCCATTGCTAAATCCGACACGCTTTTGAGAGAAATTCTACTCGTAATACTGATTTTTCCACCTCGATGCAAATTAAAGGTGCGGTCGTAGACATTTAGCACCTGAATATCTGGCAAAGCTTTTACCGCTTGTACAATCGTTTCCGCATGTTCGGTACTGGCTGCATCAACACTGATCTCGCGAATGGAAATAGCCCTTGTTTGCTCCACTAAATCAATTTGACTAAAATTACCGCCACTGGTGGCGATCGCCTTAGTCACTTCCGCTAACATCCCGACTCGGTTGGGAATCTCCAGGCGGAGTGTCAAACTAAAACTAGAATTGGGTGTCAGGTTTGTCATTTCGGATTTACGATTCAATTCACTTTAATATAACGATTAACAATTTAGCTAAGTCCGGCACCTTGAGCGATCGCTTGAATCTTACTCTGGATCGACATACACGTGATTGCCTCCTCATGCCTCATTTGATAGCATAGTCAAGAGACTGACAAAATATGATAATGATAGCTCAATGCACGTCATCAGTCGTAAAAAACTGAGAGAGTACTGTCAAAAGCACACTGATTCCTGTGAGGCATTGGATGACTGGTACAAAACTACCAGTAAAGTAAACTGGGCTAATCTTGCTGAAGTTCAGGCTGTTTATCCTCAGGCTGAAGCCGTTGGCAACTTTACAGTTTTCAATATTAAAGGCAATAAATATCGCTTAATCGCTAATTTTTTCACTACCTCGTTCTGCAGCAAGTAGGCGTTCAGCCCCTAAGTCAATTTGCATCTGCACATCCCCATAATTTATTGGGAATGGATCGTTAGTAATAGTCCACCCATCTTGGATAAGCGCAGACTTGACTAAATTGTGAAATCTATCCTTCGCTGACACCTATGCCTCCACTTAGCACGATAGAGCTGTTACCCAACTTTAGACTCATGGTAACAGAGCAAGCTAAATGTAAGAGGCTGAGGCTTTGGATGCGCGAGATTAAAATAGAGTTAGCAAAGGTAGAGTTTACTTAATTAGGAGATTCTATGATGAATTTACAAGAAATTATTAATTCTATTGAAAGTTTGTCCACAGAAGATCGAGAGTATTTATTTGAATTTCTTCGCCAGCAAGGAATTGTGAATCGGCGGGTTGAAATTTTGAAGAATGCTCAGGAAGTGATGCAGGCTTTTAAGGATGGGACAGCTCATAGGGGAAGCGTTGATGATTTGATCGCTGATTTACTAGGAAATGATGATGGAAGTTGTCTGGAGTAGTGGATTTAAGCGGTCTTTTAGGAAGATTACACAGAAAAAACCGCAATTAAAGAATCAAATTGTTAAGGTATTAAGGCTTTTGGCAGATGATCCATTTATACCGTCTTTGAAGTCTCATAAGTTAACAGGAGATTTAGCGGGGTTGTGGTCTTGTTCTGTTGCTTATGATTGTAGAATTATCTTTAATTTGTCTGAGGATGAAAAGTTTTTAGAAATGGTTATTTTATTGATTGATATTGGCAGCCATGATGAAGTTTATTAAATGGGGAATTCAATCCTTATTGTAGAACTGTTACCACTTTTGTCATCTCCCCTGTTAGTAGTGCATTGACAGCTAACCACAAACCAGGAAACACTTGACTTTTAATCACATCATCTGTATCTGCTTGTAATGACACATATTCGCAATTTTGTAAGCTGAACACAGTCAAGTTTCTTTTCTAACACTTGCCAGACGATGTACTCTTGAACGCCATTGCGACGGTATGCCCGTTTCTTATCATGTAAGTCATTAGATGCACTGCTTGCTCCATTGCGATTCATAGTGTTGAGCCGCGCGTACCTGAGTAGTCAGGATATTAGAGTCGAAAGGCTTTAAGAATCTCCGTCTATGAGCGAGCGGAGAGTGTCAATCCAGCTATTTTCTACAGAAGCTGTCATTGCCTAATTCCTCATACCAAGGAGTTATAGCTCGAATTTAACACAATAAGTAGTTATGCAAAATTATTTATAGATCTCTTGAACCTGGAATCACGGTTTCACAAGTATTTCAGGCGACGTGAATATAAAATTAATTTTGCACAGGTACTTAGACATCTCCATAAATGATGTAGGGGCGAACGAACAGCCGTTCGCCCCTACGTTGTGGGTTGCTATGTAAACCCGCCGAGATCGTAATAAAAAAGCGTCCCCTGTTTCCAGAGAACGCTTTTTCATTTATGGAGACGCGATATATCGCGTCTCTACATTTCTAGATTAACCGTTGATTGCAGGAGCGCTCAATGCAACTGGGGTTTCAACACCAGCAGCCAAGTCTAGAGGGAAGTTGTGAGCGTTACGCTCGTGCATTACTTCCATACCTAGGTTAGCGCGGTTGATGATGTCTGCCCAGGTGTTGATGACGCGACCTTGTGAATCAAGTACTGAAGAGTTGAAGTTGAAGCCGTTGAGGTTGAACGCCATCGTGCTTACACCCAATGCGGTGAACCAGATGCCGACAACGGGCCATGCTGCGAGTAAGAAGTGCAGTGAACGGCTGTTGTTGAAGGAAGCGTATTGGAAGATTAGACGACCAAAGTAACCGTGAGCAGCAACAATGTTGTATGTTTCTTCTTCTTGACCGAATCTGTAACCGTAGTTTAAAGATTCGCTTTCGGTAGTTTCACGTACTAGTGAAGAGGTAACGAGTGAACCGTGCATTGCACAGAACAATGATCCACCGAATACACCTGCTACACCTAACTGGTGGAAGGGGTGCATCAAGATGTTGTGTTCAGCTTGGAACACGATCATGAAGTTAAAGGTACCACTTATACCCAAAGGCATGCCATCGCTGAAGGAACCTTGTCCAATGGGGTAGATCAAGAATACTGCTGCAGCAGAGGCCAAAGGCGCACTGTAAGCAACACAGATCCAAGGACGCATACCTAAGCGGTAGCTCAATTCCCACTGGCGACCGAGGTAGCAGAAGCAACCGATCAAGAAGTGGAATACGACCAACTGGTATGGACCACCGTTGTACAACCACTCATCTAAGGAAGCAGCTTCCCAGATTGGGTAGAAGTGCAAGCCAATCGCGTTGGATGAAGGAACAACTGCACCGGAGATGATGTTGTTACCGTAAATCAATGAACCTGCAACAGGCTCACGGATACCATCAATGTCTACTGGAGGAGCAGCAACAAAGGCGATTAGAAAGCAAATGGTAGCGGCTAACAGAGTTGGAATCATCAATACGCCGAACCAGCCAACATAAAGGCGGTTTTCGGTGCTTGTGATCCAATCGCAGAACCGATCCCATACGTTGGCGCTACTGCGCTGTTGTAAGGTTGAAGTCATGTTCTTATGATTGCAATTAGTTTTCTGAGAACAAATCAGGCTTGAATTTATGCCTGTGTTTATACATTTAACATGAATTAATTATTAGTGAAGTAGTTACCATAATTTTCTTAATGAAACTTTACTTTATAGTGACTTCTACTACAGCCCATTTGAAGATGTTTGTTAACAAAAACTCAGTTCCTAGAAACCGCCTTACTCTGTTGATTGTGGACAGTTTTCTAGCCCAAAACCCTTGTAAAAGCAAGCAGGGTTGATCCCAACCCTGACTGCGTTCGGGATCAACGACTATTTTGGAAAAGTCTTATCCACGTAGTATTTTGTACAGTGCCTAAGTCTTCAGGATCTGTATTTATAAGCGCTCGCCGAGTGTCAAGAGATTTCCGCATCAGGTGGCCACTGTCAAAATCTACTAAGCTCAGACTCTGTAAGTTATCCAATGCCAACCCTACATAAACTCTCTCCCGAAAGACTGTATTCTTCTTTTTGAATTAAAAATTAAAAACTGAAAAATAATTTTCAATTTTAATTTAAGGATACAAGCTTCCGTTTTTAAACAAGTCAAACAAAAAAAGCCTTGCATCGATTTTTACCAATCATCAAATTTTTGAATTTTATCTTGAAAGAGTACGTTTTTAATTATTAATTCTTAATTCTTAATTATTTTGCTCCCTGTCTCCCGCTCCTCAAAAATCAAAGTAGATATAGGGCAAGCTACCTTCAGGAGCTAGTAACCACACACTGTATAGGGATAAAGGTACAAACACTAGCTTGACTGGCCAGCTAAACTGTAACTTGAGAGTGCGATCTGTTGCATATGCCACACCCATAAGGCAAAAGATCGTAACTAGCAATGCTGCTAATTGGAGTTGACTAATATTTAAGGCTTCAACATAGACTTTTTGAGCAAACTGCACGTCAGCTGGATAACCCCAAAGATGTTGAAATACTAGAGACGAGTCTTGGAGGTTGGGTAGGCGGAACCAGATCCAAGAAGTGAAAACCATGAGTTGGGTGAACAGCCAAGCTAAAACCACACCCAGTGGCTTCTGCCAGAAATTTTCAAGATCAACAGAGCGATCGCTCATTGCTTCAGTCAGACGATGCACAACTAAGGCTAGCCCATGTAATAAACCCCAGACAACAAAACCGAGTGCTGCGCCATGCCAAATACCTGCAAGTAGCATCACAATCATGAGATTAAGACAAGTGCGAATCAAACCCTGACGTGAACCACCTAAAGGGAAGTAGAGGTAGTTACGCAGCCAATCTCCAAGAGTTATGTGCCAACGCCGCCAAAAATCACCAATACTGGTACTAAAGTAAGGAAAGTCAAAGTTTTCTGGCAAAACTAAGCCAAATAGCAAAGCACTACCACGAGCAATATCTACATAACCGTTGAAATCCAAATACAGTTGCAAGCCGTAAGCAAATGTAGCCAGCCAGAGATCGACGCTCCCAGCTCGCTGGATATTACCAAAACATAAATCGACAAAAACTCCTATATTGTCTGCCAGAATACCTTTTTTGACCGCACCTCTAGCAATTAACCACAGTCCCTCTGCGATCACATTAAGACTTTGTGAGCGTACAGTGTTCAATTGATTTACTAAATTGTGGTAACGAGTAATAGGACCGGAAATCAGTTTGGCAAAGAAAAACTTGTAAGCTGCAAATTCGAGGAACTCTCTAGAAGCAGGCGCACCTCGATAAACATCAACTAGATAGGCAATACACTCAAAAGTGAAAAATGAAATTCCCAAAGGTGCAGTCAATTTAAAAGAGGCAGTCGCTGAGTTTGTCGAAGCGCTCTTAAAAATGAAACTTAATAAAGGTGGCAGATACTTAAATCCAAAAAGTAGCAAAATATTTACACTTAAACCCAGCCATAACAACTTCAAACGGCGACGGTTCCAATCAAGTTGAGCAAATTGCCACTCTTCGTTAGATATCTTCCAGTTGAGAGAATGTTCGCTAGGTGCAGTGTTTTCCCCCATTTCCTGTCCTACACGAAAGTTAATAAAAATAAGTGCTAGTAACAACGGAATATACTGAACTTGTAAAGATGCATAAAACACAAGGCTGGTAATTAGCAGCGTCCATAATCGGAGCTTCTGTTCTACAGACCAATAAATCCCGACAATACTTAGTAAAAAAAATCCGTATACAGGTGAGATGAAGTTCATTTAAATAGTATTGATAATTGATGGTTGTTATTTGATAGATGTTAGTTATTGGTTGTTGTCATCACTACTAATCACATCATTTACTCGACCAAGGAATCATTGGGTCGATCGCTAGTTTTTTTGAGACTTCGTAAGCACCGTAACGATTGAGGTGGCTGGGGTCAGAAAAGTAATTATTGGCTGTAGGCCATGCTTGGCTAAGATCTCGGTAGACAAATTTTGGGCGTTCGGTAAGACGCAACATGTACTGCTGAAATTCTTTGTCGTATTTTGTGCGAACTGGATCTAGATAATCACTGGTAAGAGGCGTGTTAACAAAAACTACAGTGATATTATGAGATTGAGTAAAATCTAATACTGCTTGTAAAGCAGTTTCTTGCTCCCCTTCGAGATTGAAAGACTTGTAGTCATTGTCGTAATTTCCTGAAACTTTAGGATGTTTTTGATAGTAAACTCCAGGCTGGAAGCGGATAGACAAAGGTAAGAATCCATCAAAGTCTACAGCTTGTTGAGAATTATCTTCTTCTGCATCTAGTGCAGCGCGAACTGGCTTCGTCTGAGTGTCACTCACACCAATGATTGGTAACGATTTCAGTTGTTTGTTCAAGAAATTTTTGAGAGAGTCGCGCTTTTGGTAAGTAGGAGAAACAGCAGCAAAAGATTGATTTAGCCATTGATTAACAGCTTGGTAGCTGTTGACAGGCTGCTTTTCTGCTTTGGTCGTTTCCTCAGTTGTTGGTACTGTTTTTGACAGAGCAACAGAATTTGTCGTTGATGTAGCTTTTTGCAAAACCTGTTTGTAGCCTAGTGAGGAAACGATCGCTTTGAATGTGACATCTTCTCGACCGCTATTGAAAGCACGGGAACCATCTGCCCAGACAATGAGTTTTGGCAGTTCCGATGGCATAAGAACCTGACGAATAATAAAATCTATAACTTGTGCTGTGGCACCGTTAATCCCAAAGTTAAATACGTTTATATCAGGGTAACCTTGAGTCGCTAAGAAAAGCGAAAGTGCAGCAGGATCTATTCCTCTAAGAGCGCGGGAGGAGCCAATAATTAACACTTGTGGTGGTTTACCTGTTTTTGCCAAACGCTGTCTGTACAATGCCAGTTGCTCATCTAACTGTCGGACATTGAAACTGGGTGTACGCGATCGCGCGGCTAAAAGAATTGCAGTTGCGGTGGCTTTTTGCTTGAGTGGTTCGGCTGTCAAACTTCTGTCTTGGGTATTATCCGTTTGCGTGAACTCCGAAGCATTGAATACAGAACTTATCTGATGAGAGGATTTTTTCTTGGAAGTATGGGCAAAAAACGTACTTCTCTGACTCTGGGTTCCATTCGTCAATGAAGATTGAGGTGAAACTCTGGCGATTGGTGTTGGTGCCCCAGAGCGATCAAGAATTTGCGCTAACACCCAATCAATTTGTAAGGTAAGTAGCAGCCCAAGCGTACCCCAGACCAGAGCAACTCGTAATCCTTGGGGATCGTCAGTTTGCTTTGGTAAAGAGTCGTTTTCGACAAAGATTTGTGTTCCCAAAAGAAACTTTCTTGCCGTTGCTCTCCAATCCCGAGCCACATCAGTGACAAAACTTTGAACCTCGGAAGTTGTTAAATCTGGACGCAGCAATGGTTCATGACTCTCCTCAGGAAGAAGCTCGCCAACATAGGCGCTTGTGGCGGCAAATTCTGGGGTTGCTTCCGGTACTAAATGTCGTCGGTATTTAAAGTCAGCCCCATAGTGCCAATTTGGCTCTTTATTGCCAGCACGACGACCATAGACTCGCACTCCGACAATTCCTGAGATTTTTAATTGTCTGACAAGTTGAATGACTTTCCCAGCAGTCTGTTTGCGTTTGGGACAAATGGGTGCATCACACATAATGTGTAATAAATCACCTTTATATAGTAGAAGTACTCGAGTCCCTCCTGTTTTCAAACGGGAATCTAAGTCAGGGTTCAGCAAGCGCTCAAGAAGAAAAACGATAGCAGGTTCGTCGCCAGAACTTGCCAAATCTAATACCGATATTGCTAACGCCGGATATTCAGATCCAGGTAAGGAAATCCAGTCAATCCAATCTGGTGACAGATTGGTACTTTTTTGTTGACCGTAGACGGCGACAGAAACAATCCCTTGAGGAGCGATCGCTTCCAACAGAGGCTTGATTGTTTCCACACATAGTGTTTGCTCGGGTACTGGAGTCTTGGAGGAGGTACAGAATAAATGTAGTGTTGATTCGCTGAGAGTTGCCTCCACTGCCACAAGTGACTCTGATAACGCTGCATTCAATAAGCGGACGATCGCTTGAACATCGCCCCATCTTGCCCATTCCCTGAGCATGACTTCTGGGGGGGTTAAATCTATCCGTAGTAGCCAATCAAACCTTGTTTCTCCATTGACTTGAGAAGCAATCAGTGCATCTTGGTAACCGGAAAGCTGGAGTTCCCTTAACTTTTGGGCGACAGGGAGAGCGATCAAAGAGGGATCGGGGGTATAACTAGAATGACAAAATACCCATAGGCGATTTTGATGAGCAGAACTTGTCGGATCTGGCTTTTGCTCCCTGACTTTCACTTCTACCGCCACACCCAAGGACGATAGCATTTCACTAAGATAGCGTGCGATCGCATCTGGGTTCCCTTGGCGTGCCAAACTTTCGTTAGAGACGACCAAAGCTCCACCGGGTTTTATTGTGTCTGTACCTTCGATAAGAGCGTTCTTTGCCTGTTCTAGATGCTTACCCAATTGATTTAAGTAAACCCGATGATACCATTCAGGTCGCTTTTCGCCTTTTTTTCGACCGTAAACAATGACTTGGTAGATTGAGGAAGGCTCGCCACTGGTGAGAACATCTAGGTTTGTTTGCTGTAGTGCTTGCAGCAAGTCAGATAGAGTTCGCCAACGTTTGGGACATTCTTGACCTTCACAAAGAATATGTAGGTCGTTACCCCGCAAACGGATTTTCACCCCGAACGTGCTGATCCCAGTTGCTTGGCTGACCCACTGTACTAAAGATTGCTGACTATCTGGTAATGCTATTTTCATTTTTGGGTTGACTTTACAGCAAGCTAGTATTGGGAGGTAGTGCTTTCATGATGCAAATAGCAGTCAACGGTTAGTTGAAAGCTTGTCAACTAGAACCATATGGACTATCACACCATGAAGCTTTTTTTAACACTTTTATTACCTCATTGGCTGGCAAAATCGGTAAAGATAGTTTTATACGGTTGCAAGATATCAGTTTTTTTAGACTAGTGTCTTTTCCAATCATCCTAACAACCACGCTCGAACTACCTATGTCACCAGCTATTTCTCAGCCTTCATCAGATGCCGGATTAAATCTAACTTTGTTTACCATTCCTCAATTTTTCCTCTTACAAATGGGTACAGCGTCTATCCTACTGCTATTGTTAGCAGAGAAAGCTTCTGGAGAAACTTTACATGCTATTGGCGAAGCGAGTGAAGAATTGTTTCGGGGTGATCGTCTCCCTCTCCTCAACTTTCCTATACAGAACGACTTCAAGCAATCATAAAAAGTTAACTTACTACAAAAGCGTAGTTTAGTATCAAAGCCCTCTTAGTTGTGTAAAGGGGTTTTAGTGTGGTATGAGAACGCTCTGTCAAGATGAAGCGTTAAAATAAGATTCTTCTTTGTGTTCTTCTCGAGCTTTACTCTTTCGCTACCTTGAACGCAAATGCGTATACCCTGTGGAAAGCTCTTGGTGTCTACGTGGTTCCAAATATTTTTCAACCGCGTACTACAGGCGCAACATCTCTTCTAAGACAAGGCTTGGCACTTAAACGCGCACTCGCGGTAAGGCAGAGCTTTTGGTGGGGTTTCACTCTCACCACAGCGACGGCGATCTTCAAAGCACGAGCGTTACAAGGGAGGGCTTGCCGAAGGGTATGTCCCAAAGGTAAAATATTTTCAAAAATTGACTCATATGTTCCTGGTTTTTGAGGCACCTTGACAGGACTAGGTATAACAGCTTAGTAGATACGTTACTGTCATGTGTTTTTTACGTTTCCATTTCCCTTGTACTCTTTCACCCCCTTCACCCTCTATAAAGGTCAAATTCCATAACTTTGTCATAGCAAAATTGGAGATTGTAAACAGTAACTTGCTTTACCAAGCAACTCGGTATGAATAAACATGACGCGCATTGTCTGGGTGTCGGGGAGTAGGAGAAATGTCTAGATTTCAAAGCATCTTTCACCTACAGCCGGGATGACCAGCTAACTTTATTTGTGCCAACCTACTTAGAATAATTGAAAATCATGAGTTATCTTTTAAACTCGTCGGCTCCGGCTGTGAATATCTACCCTTCCTCTGATGTATTGTTGCACCAGAACCTCCAAAGAGTGGAGGAATTATGGGAGTCTGTTCTCCGCCAGGAATGTGGTCAAAATATGGTGGATCTTCTACAGCAACTACGGAATTTATGTTCGCCAGAAGGACAAGCAACCAATGATCAAGCGTCTGTATTCAAGTTGATAGAACAACTTAATATCAACGATGCAATACGGGCAGCGCGTGCGTTTGCGCTCTATTTTCAGTTGATCAACATTATAGAGCAGGACTATGAGCAAAGGCAGCAATTAACTCGCTATGAGTCGCAACCTAAATCAACTGTCTTCGGTTCCGCAAACCAAAAGGAAGCAGAAGCTCCTATCAACAGTGGGGTAGGAGCAGATAGACAGACAAAGAGTTGGCAATCAAACTCAACCGGAAAACAAAAAGGCACTTTTGCTACTTTATTTCCTCTGCTACACAATCTCAATGTCCCACCCCAGCAAATTCAACGTCTCATGGAACATTTGGATGTGCAGCTCGTATTTACAGCCCATCCAACAGAAATTGTCCGTCATACCATCCGCGATAAGCAGCGTAAAGTTGTACGACTCATGCAACAACTGGATATCGTGGAAACGCGCAGCCAGAACGGTAGTCAACTTGCAGAAGCAGAAGAAATACGCGAACAATTGCTCGAAGAGATCCGCTTGTGGTGGCGTACCGATGAGTTGCACCAGTTCAAACCCTCTGTCTTGGATGAAGTCGATTATACTCTACATTACTTTCAAGAAGTTTTATTTGATGCTATTCCCCACCTTTACAAACGCTTCAAGTACGCTTTAGGGAAAACCTTTCCTTGGCTGGAACCGCCACGCAAAGACTTCTGTAGGTTTGGTTCTTGGGTAGGTGCAGATAGAGATGGAAACCCGTCAGTCACACCAGAGATTACTTGGCAGACAGCCTGCTACCAACGCAACATGGTGTTAGAAAAGTATATTACATCAGTGAAGCGGTTGATAAACTTGCTAAGTCTATCACTTCACTGGAGTGATGTTTTGCCAGACTTGCTGGAATCATTAGAACTAGAACAATCACAATTGAGTGAAGTGTACGATGAGTTAGCGTTGCGTTATCGGCAAGAACCGTATCGGTTAAAACTTTCTTATGTCCTCAAGCGATTGGAAAATACCCGTGATCGCAATCTGGCTTTGTACAAGCGGGAAACACCGAAAAGTAAGAATACCCCAATTTACCAATTGGGAGCGGAGTTTCTAGCAGAACTACGGCTGATTGAACGCAATTTGACAGAAACAGGTTTAAGCTGTCAGGAACTAGAAAATCTGATCTGTCAGGTAGAAATTTTTGGCTTCAATCTGACGCAACTTGATATTCGTCAAGAATCGTCCCGCCATTCAGATGTTTTGAATGAGATTTTGGAATACCTGGGAGTTCTACCTCAATTATACAATGAACTTTCAGAGTCCGAGAGAGTCTCTTGGCTCGTAGGAGAACTGCAAACCCGTCGGCCGCTGATTCCTGCCCAACTTCCATTTTCAGAGAAAACCAACGATGTGATTGAAACCCTACGGGTGGTGCGATCGCTACAACAAGAGTTTGGTTCAAATATCTGCCAAACATACATCATTAGTATGTGCCGTGAAGTCAGCGATGTACTGGAAGTATTGCTATTGGTAAAAGAAGCAGGACTTTACGACCCCGGTACCGCTCATGGTACAATTCAGGTAGTGCCTCTGTTTGAGACTGTAGAAGATTTACAACGCTCAAAAAGCGTGATGCGGCATTTGTTTGAACTCCCTCTATATCGGGCTTTCTTAGCTGGAGGCTATACGGTAATTAAAGGAGACAAGGAAAACACTGAAGACAAGAAAGTAATATCTTCCACTGTCTCCTTACTTCCCTCTTCCCTGACTCTTGATTTGCAAGAAGTCATGCTGGGGTATTCTGACAGCAACAAAGACTCTGGTTTTTTAAGTAGTAACTGGGAAATTCATAAAGCCCAAAAATCTTTGCAGCAAATAGCTGAGGAATATAGTATTACTCTACGGATTTTCCACGGACGTGGTGGTTCCGTTGGACGTGGCGGTGGACCATCTTATGAAGCTATTTTGGCTCAGCCAGGTCACAGCATCAACGGGCGAATCAAAATTACCGAACAAGGAGAAGTATTGGCTTCCAAATACTCCTTGAAAGATTTAGCTTTGTACAATCTTGAAACCATCACCACTGCTGTTATTCAAGCAAGCTTGTTGCGGACAGGGTTTGATGATATCCAACCTTGGAATGAGATTATGGAAGAGTTAGCAGCGCGATCGCGTACCCACTATCGCGCCCTGATCTACGAACAACCCGATTTTATTGACTTCTTCCACCAAGTCACTCCGATTGAGGAAATTAGTCAGTTACAAATCAGTTCTCGTCCCGCCCGTCGTCCATCAGGTAAGAAGGATTTAAGCAGTCTGCGAGCAATTCCTTGGGTATTCAGTTGGACGCAAACCCGGTTTTTACTTCCTTCTTGGTATGGTATGGGTACAGCTTTGCAAGAATTTTTACATGAAGATTCAGAAGAAAACCTGCAACTCCTACGCTATTTTTATGTCAAGTGGCCCTTCTTCAAGATGGTGATTTCTAAAGCAGAGATGACCTTAGCAAAGGTAGACTTGCAAATGGCAAAGCACTATGTAGACGAATTGTCAAATCCTGAGGATAAAGATCGTCTTCAGAAGGTTTTTGAGCAAATTGCTCGCGAATATTACCTGACACGAGATTTAGTTCTACAAATTACCGGTCACCAACGACTTCTGGATGGCGATCCCATACTACAGCGTTCCGTACAATTACGTAATGGTACAATTGTACCGCTAGGTTTTATACAGGTTTCTCTTCTAAAACGTCTGCGCCAGTCTCGAACTAATTTCACTTCCGGAGTTATCCACTCTCGTTACAGTAAAGGTGAGTTACTTCGAGGAGCATTATTAACTATTAATGGTATTGCGGCAGGAATGAGAAATACTGGTTGAAATGTAAATTGTTGGTGGTTAGTCGTTAGTGGGAAATGTAACCAACAACTACCAACTACCAACTTCAAACAAACAACTACCAACTCCTAACAAACAAATGAATCGAGTTCTAACTTGCACCCTTTTAGCATTACTTGCAGGCTTTTTTAGTAGTTATGTCGGTGGGCAAATTTCCCTAATTCTTCACAGCCAGAAATGTCAAAACCAAGCTTGGGGTTTTCAACAGATGTGTAATGCTTGGGAGACACCAGGGGCAATATGGCAGGGTAGCACAACAGGAATGTGGACAGGGACTGTTTTAGGGGCATTTGTTGGGGGAGCGGTGACGCGACAAGGTAGGAAGTAGCATCGATTTAATCCACATCTCTAAGTACATGGCTTGCGGATATCAAACCCGCCTTTACAAGAGTGGGAAAAAGTTTTGTGTCACTATTACTGGTAAAATTTATGATTAGCCCAGGTTTCTAGTTAGACATGTGTGGTGTTTACCCATAAAAGCCTTAACTATATAACTAGCAATTTCTTACATTATTAGTCACAACGGTGCATTGCCATGACTGCTGAAACTAACCAAGAGAATCAAACGACCACAGGTGCTGATGCAATTGATGAGGCGATCTCGCGGGGAATTGATTTTGACGGCTCTCCGATTCCGCCTACCAAGCTGGAACTTTATCATAAAGTCATGGCATTAGAGGCAAGCAGACAGCGCAGTGGTGTATCGAATACCATGCGATCGCGCATCGTGCGGATTGGGGCAAAACATATTCCCCAAGCTGAACTCGATCAAATGCTAAAGGAAGCAGATTTCGCCCCTTTGAAAGACAAGGAAATTGCCTTTTTCTATAGCAAAAAATGACTCCTGTAGGGGCGAACGGCCCTGACGCTCGTTCGCCCCTACGCACGACTTCTCTTACCAGAAATCTGTAACTTCGTACCCCTGCTCCGCTAGCATTTGTCGCAGTAGAGGTAAGCTAAGTCCAATCACGTTACTGTGACAACCTTCTATTTTTTCCACAAAGAGACTGCCATGTCCTTCAAGTGCAAAACTACCAGCACACTTGAGGGGTTCACCCGTGGCAACATAAGCATTGATTGCGCGATCGCTCATTTGAGCAAAATATACTCTTGTCACCTGACACCTTACCAAAATTCGATTTTGGGAAAGATCGATTAAGGCATGACCCGTGTAAAGATCTCCAAAGTTTCCTTGCATTTTTTGCCAGCGTAGGCAAGCTTCTTCAGAATTAGCTGGCTTACCATGAATCTCGCCTTGAAGAGCTAAAACCGAATCGCAACCCATGATTAAAGCCGATTCAAATTGAGGGGCAATAGTTTCTGCCTTCTTCTGTGCCAGAGTTTGCACGAGTTGTGCGGGATCACATAATTGAACCTGTGACTCATCAAAATTACTAGGGCAAGCGATCGGTTCAATGCCAACCGTTTGTAGTAAGCGCAGTCTTGCTGGTGAAGCAGAGGCTAGTACAAATTGGGGAATTTGCATAAAACTTGATATACGAATAACAAAGGAGGGAGAGACAGAGAACAACACAAGGGGATAAGGGAACAAAATCTAGAACTCCGCGCCAACTGTACGGGCGGGTTTTGTCAGATGTTGTGTTTGCTTCAATGTTGTTTCGATTAAACCCGCCCCTATGCCGCCACTGCTTGCTAATAAACTGAAAAAGAACTTACAGATTCTTCAACCGACTGTTTAACTTTTGGCCAACGCTTTTCAGACACTGAAGCATTAAATGTAAAAAGTTTACCACGGCTAACAGCAACGTTGGCGAGGTTGTGGCGTTGTTGATTGTTAGGGAGTTTGATAACATACTCTAAAAGATAGTATGTCTTCCCGTTAGATTCCCGCTCTTGGGCATTCACTAATTCAGCTTGGCGATTAGAACCAACTGGTGCAAGGGCGTTTTTTCCTAGTCTATATCCTACTTCTCCTGGTGTCCCCAACTGTGCTAAAGTTTTACCTTCTGGAACTGGACTAATCACCACAGAAACATTTTCACTCATCTCAATCAAATCGTGGAACACAACATTAGGTCCGTTGGCAACTTTAATTTGTACCCAGCCATTAGGATATAGGAATTGATAGCCATCAGTGGTGTTGACATAGCTTCTGAGTACATCAGCAACCGCAACATCAGAATGACTTAGACAAAAGCTCAAAACCAACAGCAAATTTAATATAATTCGTTTCCACATTTCTCTACTTTCCTTTGGGCTGGAAGCAATATTTAAGACAAGCCTAATTTCACATGTCTATTGTCCCACGTATGCTGACAACTTACGAACTGCGTTGGTTTTACCCTGGTAAAGTTCCTGAAGACATTAAGCTGTGGTTTGAGCAAGATTGTCTCATGAACCCTTCATCACCCCCAGAAGAACGTTTAGATGTGTATCTTTACTCACCTGAAAGTAGCTACTTGGGAATAAAGCTACGGCAAGGACGGCTAGATGTCAAATGGCGCAAAGCAGAAATAGGTGTTGTGAGGTTTGGTGAGTTTGCAGAGGGGAATGTAGAAAAATGGGGTAAGTGGCTGTGTTGCGATCCTACAGAAGAAAGTTTTCAACCGAATCAAGTTTTAAGTAATCCTATTTGGGTAAGTGTTCAAAAAACTAGGTATTCACAACTTTACCAAATATTACCTAACTTTTCACCGCAACCTATCTCGGCTGAACAAAATATTGAGAATGGTTGTAGTGTGGAACTGACTCTGATAATGATTCACGAAAATCCTTGGTGGAGTCTTGCTTTTGAAGCTAGAGGCGAAGATAACCTTCTGATGAATAATCTTCAAGCAACAACCAATTTAGTATTCAATTCTTATAAAGGAACGAAATTGCAGATTCAGAATTCTTACAGTTATCCTAATTGGTTAGCGTTTGTCAATCTGTGATAGCTTGCACTACTTTTAGGCAAATAATTCCCTCAAGATACAAAAAATCTTCTTGTATTGAAGAAATTAGCGCTTAATTGTTTTTACTTCCTATTCCTCATGATCAGCCCAGGTATATAACTAGTACAACAAGGCAAAAGTAAAAAGTAAAAAGTAAAAAGAAAGAACACTTATTCTGTAAGCTTTTTATCTGTTTCAGATGGGTGGTTTATTTCCGCCGATATGTACTAGTACTCTAGAGCGTAAATAGAGCAACCATTTAAAATCCCTAAAAAGCATATTCCATAATACTTTTGACTTTTGAATAAGTGACTTTTGACGAACGCCTTGCGGTACTAGCAACTTACGTTACTACTCAAAAACTACGTCTTCATAAAGCGCCGTCATTGCGCTTTCAAAGTCAATGCTTTTAAGTTGAAATGATTGCTGTTGTGAGGTGTAAGACTGCAATATCCAAAATCCTTCGCTGCGTCGAAAACACTCGACTCGCTGGCGCTTAGTGTTAATTAAGACATATTCTTGTAAGGTTTCTAGCTGCTCGTAATCAGCGAACTTATCACCTCTGTCAAAGGCTTCGGTCGATTCAGATAAAACTTCAACAATTAAACAGGGAATTTTTTTATACGCAGGTGTTCCGCGATCGCGCTCGTCACATGTAACCATAACATCGGGGTAGTAGTATCTATTTTGTTTTTCGATTCGCACCTTCATATCAAATATATAAACACGGCAACCAGAACCTCGGACGTGCTTACGCAGAAGTGCAAACAGGTTACCGGCAATGGTAACGTGAGCGACCCTCTAGAAGACCGACTTTAATCATGCAATAATAGTCGTCTAGCGTCCATTTCGCGCTGGTAACAGTCATCGCTAGGCTTCCTTAGTCTGGAGGTTTGATCTCATTCTATCAAGACATTATGGTCGGGTGAGAACCTCTATTCTTCAGCAAGGGATTAGTTAGCTAATTAAGGCATGAAAATAACTATTTTTATTTAGTCAATTTTCCGTTAGTTTTTTCGGAAATAGTAACCTAATTCAAGGGAGCGTATGTCCTGAAAAGTTCCATACAGCGAAGAGAAGTACTGTGTGCATAGCAGCGATTGTTGAGGTTACTTTAGGGAGACATTCCTAGCAGGAAGAGTCTCTGTAGTCATCTCCTATAGATATATTGTTTTCTATTGAAAAATTGCTGTAATGACAAGATAGTCTAATGATTATCATTTTAATTATTATTGAAAAGAGTAAGTATATTGAATCTAGGAATAGTGTTTGTTTGAAAATCAATATTTCCTACTAAAAAAAATATATTTTTAAACTAAGCTTAACCTATTCTTTGACTAATGTTTAAGCATTAAATAATGGCAACGTATTAGGCTTTACTAGTTTAGTGTCAAGTCTGATTTATAAAATAACAATGAAATAGGCACTGGAATATATCACCCAGCTGCTGAAAAAAAGGCTGAAAAGTGATGTTAAAGGATTTGCTTCTATCAAATTCTCCAACAAGCTAAAGACTTTCAGAACTAAAACCCGGCAAAATTTCGGTGTTAGTACTTATAGAGACTACCAAGAGGTCAGCAAGACTCACACTCTTTGATACTACAGGATGTGACAACCGCACTGTAGGATTAACGACCTGTCCTTCCAATCCATCCGTGTTAGAGCTTAAGTAGCAGTTAGTTATACAAAGATATGTAAGTAATAATGGGGAATTGGGAATTGGACTATTCCCCATGGGCATTTATCAATACTGGGAGATGAAGATGAGATATATAGCAAGGACTTCTTGGACAAGGCGATATTTTTTGCAATTGTTCGTAGCAATGTTTATAGCAACGCTCTTAGTGTGGGGAAACTGGAACCCAACTATTGCTAGCAAACCTCGCCTTCCCAAAGTAATTTTGATTTCGCTAGACGGTGCAACACCACGACTGCTTAACCAATATCTTGCCGATGGTACACTGAGTCGAGATCGGGGTATAGGGTTATTGCAAAGACAAGGAACTTTTGCCAAGCAGAATACAACGATTACCCCATCCCTGACTGCTCCCTCACATATTGCGATCGCTACCGGTTCTGTTGCCGCAAAGAATGATATTAACGCCAATACGTTCCATCTCGTCGCTAGTCCTTTTAGCCAAAATATTAGTGGCTTCAATGCCCCCATTGGCGGTTACTCTGTTAGTATTGACGGACCTGCAGAAAGTACGGATTTAACAGCACAACCAATCTGGCAAGCTTTAAAGCAAAACGGTAAGAAGATCGTTGCCGCCACATTTCCTGGTGCAGATGGGGCAGATATTACAGTGCCAGGACTGCCAAACAGCCCAATCGTGCAGTCAGCGAGTAAGAGAACTGTAGATTATACCGTCCCCTTTGGAGCTTTTGCTGGGGTGGGAGCAAGTGGCTTTAGTCTGACAGCCGCAGATTTTGCAACTGCACCTCAAACAACTATCGATCAACTGCAAGCAGCTGGAAAAGTTTCCAACAGCGAGATTTTACAGACAAATAAATCTTTTGATACGTTTACTGTGGGTGGGGTGAATTACAACATCCAAGTTGTCGCCCTCGATACAACTAACGATCATAAAACCAATTACGACACGTTAGTCTTCTTTGATGCCAATCAAGGTATTCAGTCAGGGCCGTTTAGTTTACCTTCCACTGGCCCTGCTTATGTAAAAGCCAACGCTCAAAAATCCAGCCAATTTTATTTCGAGGGTAGCTCTAACAAAGCAGGAGCCGCTTTTTACGTAAGTACCTTAGCTCCCAACTTGTCCACTGTCCACTTTGCTCGCTACTCTGCTAATTACATCCCACGCAACCCAGCAGTCTTAGCAAATGTAGACGATATCAACAACAATGTTGGCTTCTGGGCAGATCAGGCAGACTACCGCTTCCCCGAACGACTGAACCCTGGAATCGATAATTTCTCCGACCAAGAATTAGAAGCTATTTACGAGGATCAAGTTAGAAATTTTGTTGATTACCAAACTCGTGTTGCTTTACGAGCAATTCGTCAGAGTCCCAAAGCTGATTTAGCAATGATCTACATTGAGGAACCTGATGGTTCAGAACATCAGTTTCTCATCACCGATGCACGTCAGGCAACTAATTCCCGCGATCCAAACTCAATTGGATCGGGTCAAGATCGAGAGAAAATTGCTCGCTATGACAATTATGTAAAAGTCGCTTACCAAGCAGCCGATCGCGCAGTACAAAGAATTATTGAAGCCGTTGGAACCAATCGCAAAGGTATACCGAATAGCAACATCATCGTTGTTTCCGACCACGGATTTGACCCCTTCCACACCACTGTTAATATAAATAGCTTCCTCCAGAGCAAGGGCTTCGATACCAATAAAGTTAGAGTCGTCACGTCTGGTCCTGCAGCTAATATTTACATCAACTTGCAAGGACGAGAACCCAACGGCACGGTGAGCCATGAAGAGTACATCACACTGCAACAGCAACTACAGGATGCACTCAAGTCGTTTGTTGACACCAATCCTTACTATACAGATGGCAGCACGCAAGTGTTTGACAAAGTTTATACCCGACCTATTCCCGCTAACCTGAATGACCCCTCCTTTGGTCTAGCCACAAATGAGTTCATAGGTCAAGATACTGGCGATGTTTTTGCTCTACTGACAGAAAGCTATAATTTTGACGGTATTCAGACTCCAGTGGTAACGCGTTTTGGAGATAGCTCTAGTAGTCCTGTGTTATCCGTACCCAACTTCTACGGTGCCCATGGATACGACCCCAATCTACCAAATATGAGTGCCATTTTTTACGCGGCTGGACCTGATATTGAACGTGGAACTCTAGACAAGGTTCGCAATATCGATATTGCACCAACAATTCTACGCCTACTGAATGTCGAACCAGCTTCAACAGTGCAGGGTGAATCTGTTGTGAATTAACGATCGCTTATCCTTGTATTAAAGTAGCCGATTCCCTCCCCAATCTTCGGGGAGGGATAGAGTGGTGTAAAACTGACACTCATATCCAAGGAAAGTGAGCTATTTCAAACTTGTCTGTATACCTTTACAGCATCAATCAATGCGGCAGGGACTCGGGAGAAAATACAGTTATTAAAAATCTCCGAAAATTAATTATGCGTCCGTTAAAATCCTTGGTAGGGGCGAACGGCCATAAATTCAAAATATGTTGAATTTAGAGAAGCAAAGTTTGTAGTGAATCTTAATTAGGAACCGTTCACGCTTCTTGGAAAATGATTTCCTGAAACTGAATCATATCTTTCTGGGGATCGGCATGGTTCACTTTGACTAACACCTGTTCGCCTAGACTGACAGCACGTTTAAAAAACATTGGCAGTTGTAAACCCAAATCTTCTAATAAAATGAGCGCCAAGTTGCTGTCTTCCCTCAGCCACATCAGTACTGTAACTTGCCAAACTTTACTTGGCTGGCGACGCAGATACTCTAAAGCCCAATATCTATTTGTTTGCCGTTCTACCATTGTCACCTCTTGGGTAATAGTAGAGACAGTCATCATGACTTCTTTAAGTTGTTCTCCTGAGAAGGGGAGAACTTCACCACGTAGGTGAGCTTTTAACTGAAAATGAGTTAATAAGTCGCTATAGCGGCGGATGGGAGATGTCGCCTGAGTGTATGTATTTAATCCCAAACCCGCATGACGCATGGGGGTAATACTCATTTCGCTCTTAGGCATACAACGACGCATTGCACACGCGCGGACAAATCCGGGTGGAAGTTGGAGCAATTCCTCGTCAGGGGGTAATTCTGGCTGCGGTTGACCTCGAAAAGGGAGAGGAATGTTATGAGCTTGACCGTAGCGGGCAGCCACTTCACCAGCAACTATCATCATTTCTGCGACTAATTGCCGAGAGAGGGAGTCGTCTAAAACGTCGATACAGATGTCGTCATCTTTGACTTTGATCATCGCCTCTGGCATATTTATACTGATTGCGCCTTGGTCATATCGCCAAGTTTTGCGTCGTTGCGCCCAAGTGGCGATCGCCTCAATTTCTGGTTCCGCTTCCACACCCAACTCCAGCATCTCATCGACATCTTCATATGTCAGACGATATGTCGGCTTGATAAAACTGGCATGAATACTATAATCTTCTACAGCCCCGGCGTGATCTAAAATAATCCCAAAACTCAAAGCACAACAAACTTTTCCCTGTACTAAACTCATTGGTCCGGTTGCCAATACTTCTGGGAACATAGGGATCATTCCTGTCGGCAAATAGACTGTACTACCCCTTTTTCTGGCGTCTAGGTCTAATTCATTCTCTGGTATCAGCCAGCGCGTTGGATCGGCAATATGTACCCACAATCTTTCCCGCCCATCGCTCAGTAATTCCCAACTCAAACCATCGTCTATTTCGGTGGTACTCTCATCATCTATCGTGTATACTTTCAAACGTGTGAGATCCAGGCGGTTTGCATCTTTATCTGGCGGAGGGGAATCCAAACGCTGTTGCGCCACTTCTAATACCTTACTAGGGAACTGAACCGGAATTGACGAACGACGCAGAAATAAGTTCTCATACTGACTCCACCAACCCAAGTCTACCAATAGCTGAAAAGCTCCTTGAGGAGTCGCTGAGCGCCCCAGCATGTTCATGGTCTCTAGGACTGGTGTTGGTGGAGGGTAGGCACGAGCCAAAGAGTCATAATTTAGCCCGACACGGACAACGTCAGCTAAGAGAGCTGCATATTTCTCTAATGCTTCTAAACGGTGACGATCATGGCGTTGCCAATCTACGACTTCACCATTGAGTGCTTGCTCTACACGAGCTAAAAATTCTTGCTGTCCTCGAGCTTTCAGCGCCTCTACTTCTAATTGGTGTTTACGTTCTGTAACCGCTGTAGCCGTTCGTGGTTCGTAAGCTTCTCCCTTTTGCTTGAAGTAGATTTTATCATCTGATAACAAGCAATAGGCGGCATAACGCTGTGACGCACTAGATTCAGAAAACAGCAGATTCGCCATTTCCTCTGGAGTGACTGTTTCTCCATCCTCAACCAGTAATTCCCAAGCTACTTCCAAACTCGATGGATCTAAATAAGGTTTTACCTCCTCGAGAAATTGTGCTATTTGCGAAGGCTTGTAGGTTTGTCCGGTAATGACATAAGTCATTTGCCGAGGTGCGAGACTGTGCGATTGACCCCGTTCATCTACCACAAACCAACGAGTTTTACCATCTGGACGGTCTACTATACCCAGACGGCGATCGCTTTGAGGTCTAAATTCAACTAGCGTCCCCTTCTCCACAAGCCTTACAACTAATTCAGATTTTATATTTTGGATTTTGGATTTTGGATTAAATAATTTCTATCAAATCCGCCATCCGATGAATTGAAATTTGGGAGGTTAATTTACACTCCCTGACTGAGATTTTAGATTTTGGATTCAGAAACACGAAGCTAAACGCTTGTAACTGGGGATTCTTTTAATAATCCGCGCATCCGATGCTGGAAAGTTTACTCTTGAGTGTAAAACCAAAAGCGCTCCTCACATTCTGCTCTGAAAACAAAGCAGCTGTTAGGCGCTGGCTCCCAAGATACTTTCTACACGCATCCGCGCATCCAAAATTAACTTAGCCTTCCGCATTAATAAATGGCAACAAAGCCACAATTCTGGCGCGTTTGATCGACAATGTCAACTCTCGCTGTTGCTGAGATGTTAGTCCGGTAATCCGGCGCGGTAGAATCTTGCCTCGCTCGGTGACAAACTTACGCAATAAATCTACATCTTTATAATCTATGGGTTCTCCTGGCTTGATTGGAGACAGCCGACGACGGTAATAGCTCATATGTTACTTGATTTCCTTGTGAACAGTATGTTTATTGCAGTGAGTGCAGAACTTTTTGAGTTCTAGCCGATTAGTGGTGTTGCGACGGTTTTTCGTAGTGGTATAACGTGAAACGCCAGGTGAGCGCTTTTCTACGTTGGTGCGACACTCAGTACATTCTAGTGTCACTATTATGCGGACACCTTTACCCTTAGCCATAATCTTACAAACCGTAAAGCCTGCTCTAGAATTAACACAAATCACTATTGTCTCATATCTCGCCGCATTTTTTCAACTAATCGCTTGACTTTTATATCCAGCGAATAGCCTCGAAGCGATGAAACTATAATAGTTTTAGCATAGCGATCATGCAAAGCTTGCCGCATTTGAGTATCCGAAAAAGCTGCACCACAGTCAATGGCCAAAGGAATCACAAGCAGTAGAGCCGTGGGATTGCGGACAATATTGCTCAGGGTAATAGAAACCAAAAGTGCACCCAAGCCAACTATGCCCTCTCGCTTTAAAAGAGTTTGCAAATCAGGAACCTTTCCCCGTGCGACTCCCAGAAGTTTGATGTCAACAGCATAACGTCCCAAACTTTGCCCCTGATTGTTATAAGGTAATATCACTCGTGAAATCACCCAGGCGATCGCAAAAACGAGTATTGGCACAATTTGGATACCAAACTCACTGCTTCCCAAAAGCGAACTGAGCACCCAGACAATAAAGAAATCAATCAAGAGTGCCATAGCTCGTCGTCCCAACTCAACCTGAGAATAGTGCTTAGGTGTCACTCGTTCAATAGTCATAACCTCTAAAAATAAATATTAATTTGTAGGATGTCTAAGCGACAGCGTAACGTACCTTCCAACGATTTCGTTCAAGAAGAATGTTATTTTTGGTAAAGCTTGAACTACAGATCCCCAACTTCTTTAAGAAGTCGGGGATGTGTGTCGCGGAATTAAAAATTACAAATTAAAAAAGCTTAGATTGTAGGCTTTCTGGCAGTTCCGTAGACGCGCAGCAGTGAGACAGCGTTGCAGGAGGCTCACGCCCGCTCTCACGGCGACTGCGATCTAAAGCAGCGATCTCCCTTGTCCTCTCACTCTTTCTAGACGCCAAGGGCGAACGAGCGTCAGGGCTTCGGTGCAGGCAGGGTATGGTAGCTTGATTTCCGCCACCCTGTACTAGCTGTCAAGATGGGCTCACATGGTGCATAGCACTTCGCGTAGGTGTAAAGTAATAATAAAAATTACAAATTATAAATTATCTATGTTGGCAGTTAGTGATGCAGAAGCAATTATTTTGAATTTAGTGCAACCTCTGGACAGTCAACAAGATACAGAACTTGTCGATTTGGTAGCAGCAATTAATCGTGTTCTTGCTTCCCCTGTCACAAGCCAACTCGATTTTCCTCAATGGGATAATTCGGCAATGGATGGTTATGCAGTCCGTTATGAAGACGTTCAGTACTGTAGCTCAGAAAATCCAGCAGTTTTAGAAATTGTTGAGGAAATTCCAGCAGGCTATCAGCCCAAAATACCGATTCAACCAGGACAAGCAGCGCGAATTTTGACAGGGGCGATTTTACCACAAGGTGCGGATACAGTGGTCATACAAGAGGTCACACGCCGGAAAGATAGCGAAGTGACAATCCTCACCGCTCCAAAACCGCAACAATTTGTCAGATACCGGGGATCGTACTACCAATCTGGGACACAACTACTACCTAAAGGTATTCGATTGACTGCTCCAGAAATTGCTGTGTTAGCGGCTGCTCAGTGTCAACAAGTACGTGTTTACCGTTTTCCAAGAGTGGCAATTTTGTCAACAGGAGACGAATTGGTAACGATTGAGCAATCATTACAACCGGGGCAAATAGTTGATTCAAACCAGTATGCGTTGGCAGCTTTGGTAAGACAGAGTGCTGCCGAACCGCTGATGTTAGGAATTGTGAAAGATGAACCAGAAGACATTCAAAAAGCGATCGCCTACGCTTTAGCCAACGCCGATATCGTTCTCTCTTCTGGTGGTGTTTCAGTAGGTGATTATGACTATGTTGAACAAATATTAGAGTCATTGGGGGGAGAACTTCAAATTCGTGCGGTGAGTATGAAACCAGGGAAACCCCTTACTGTTGCTACATTTTCTTCTCCCCAGGCTCATCTATACTTTGGTTTACCAGGAAACCCTGCTGCTGTTTTTGTCACTTTTTGGCGATTTGTTCAACCAGTGATCAAAAAACTTTCCGGACTGGCTGAAGGTTGGGAACCAGTATTTGTGAGGGCGCGATCGCTGCAAGATTTGCGATCAAATGGTGAGCGTGAAACTTACCTTTGGGGTCAGTTATTTTTGAGTCACGAGGGAGTTTATGAATTTCGTCTCGCTGAAGGTAGTCATAGTTCTGGCAACTTAATTAACTTAGCTCAAACTAACGCCTTAGCAATTCTCCAAGTTGGTAAAACATTAATTCCAAAAGGAGAAAAGGTGCGAGTTTTAAGGATTAATGGCTAATTGCTGGTTTTTTCAAGAATTTCTGTTGCTTTTTGGGCAGAAAGCGGTCGATAGAACAGGAAACCCTGTACATCTTCACAATTGATAGACTTTAAGAACTCCAATTCCTCTTCCTTCTCGACGCCTTCAGCCGTCAGTCTCAATCCCAAGCTTTGCCCTAAGGCAACTATTGCTGTGACAATATGAGCAACTTTGGAGTCTGTCGTTAATTCTTGAATAAAAGATTTATCGATTTTTAGATTGTGGAGAGGCAACATCTGTAGCCGCGATAGCGAAGAATGTCCCGTGCCAAAGTCATCAATGGATAGGTAAACGCCCATTTTCTCCAGCTCGTACAGCACAGTTTTCGTATATTTTAAATTCTCTATAGCAGTTGTTTCGGTGATCTCTAACTCTAGAAAGTGCGGATCTAGCCTTGTCTGCTGTAAAATTCTGACTATTGTCTCCACTAGTTTGGGTTGGCGGAACTGCTTAGGAGAGAGATTGACGGAGATAGTGAGGGGAGGGAATCCTGCTTCTTGCCAAGCTTTGTTTTGTTTGCAAGCTTTCTGCAGAACCCATTCTCCGATGGGGACGATTAATCCACTTTCTTCAGCAAGGGGAATGAAGACATTGGGAGACAGCAATCCCATTTCCGGGTGTTGCCAACGCAACAGAGCCTCCATCCCAATAATTTTTCCAGTTGTAGTATTAACTCGTGGCTGGTAATATACCACCAATTCTTCCCGCTCCAAAACATAACGCAAGCTCTTCTCTAAGGTGAGGATTTCAGGAGTTTTAGTACTCAAAGAAGTGCTGTAGAATTGGTAGTGATTCCTCCCAGAATCTTTAGCATGATACAAAGCCGCATCTGCGTGCTGAATTAGAGTTTCTACATCAGGGCTATCTTCATTGAATAAGGCAATCCCGAGACTGGCACTCACATAAAGTTCGTGTTCTTCGATCTCGAACAATTTCTCTAATGCTTGTAGGATTCTCTTGGCAACCTGGACGACCTCATCAACATAACTCACTTGTGGCAGTAGGATAGTAAATTCATCGCCTCCCCAACGAGCAACAGTATCACCAACTCTGAGGGAATCTTTCAATCGTTGAGCAACGCCTTGCAACAATTTGTCTCCTAGTGTATGTCCTAAAGTATCGTTGATGGTTTTGAAACGATCTAAGTCAAGAAACATTACAGCTAGACTTTCTCTATTCCGAATCACGTTATGTAGGGCATTGGAGAGTAGTTGATCAAAGAGCAGGCGATTAGGTAAGCCAGTCAAGAGATCATGGAGAGCTTGGTAGCGAATTTTGTCTTCTACTTGCAGACGTTGGCGAGCGCTACTAATACTAGCTGCCATCGTCAACAAAGTCGATTCTTCATGCTTTGACCATTGACGTTTTTTAGAACAGTCTGCAAAGCCAAGGTATCCCCAAAACTGATTGTCTAACCGCAGAGGTACCAAGAGCAGGGATTGAACGCCGTCTCGGTTGAGGAGTTCTTGTTCGGAAGCTGGAAATTCTTGAACGATCCCGCTAATCGTCTGTCCGCTAGATAAAGCAGTGTACCACCGATCTAATCCATTCGCTTGATAAAGCAAATTTTGCCAGTGGCGACTTGAAGGATCAAGATGAGAGCGAGTCCATTCAACCCGCAAGCTCAGAACTATTTCCTTTGTAACGGGGTGGGGATGACTTTCAAAGAGGTAAGCTCGATCTACAACGGCAGTTTCACCTAACGTAGTTAGAACTTTGTAAAGAGCCGTATCATAGTTCATTTCCACTAGCAGATAGTTAGCCGCTTCACAAACTGCTTGTAGCAAGCGATCCCGGTGGAGGAGTTCTGCTTCGGCTCGCTTTTGCTCAGTAATTTCCCTATTGAAAATTCTAATTAAATCGCATTCGGGAAGGTAGTGAACGGATTGCTCAAAAACTTCACCGTTAACTTCTACCTCTCGAACAAAAGATTTTCCTGCTAAATTTTGGATTTCCCTGATGAGTCCTGCTATAATGGGGTGCTGTTTTTTGAGTTCCCTAATATTAAAAAATTTGCGAGTTGCAGCTGGATTGAGATAAGTCACTTTTCCCTCCAAATCCATTTCGACAATTGGATTAGGGTTCAGTTCAGGGAAAGACGCTAGACGGGCTAGGGCGACATCACTAGCTCCTCCTGGATTCGGAGTTGCCACAATGAGATTTTCAAAAGGATTGATGGCATTGGCTTGCTCTAATATAAAATGAGGCAAGTTTTCTACTTCCAGAGATTGAGAAAATGCTTGTTCTGACAAGTTAGAAATGGCAAAATATTTTGCCAGAGCTTGATGACAGCCAAACTCTATCAGATCCCCATCTTTAAGTTCATGAGAAAAGCATTTAATGCCATTAATAAATAAGCCATTTTTACTCCTGTTTCCCTTGAAGCTACCGTCAATAATTAGAAAACCGTATTGGTCAGTTTCTGCTAGAGTTACCCGCATTAAAATGGCGTGTTGCCTCGATACTGATTTAGAACGAAGAACGATAGCGTTCCTGGAATCCTGTCCGAGAGAGTAAGTCGCTTCTTGAAGGACGATAGTTCGCTGCCCTTCAAGATCTTGAATAACAAGCAGGTGACAGATCTTCTCCTGCTCATTTCCTAGCATAGATCTTCCTCAAATTCTTACCTCATAGGGTCTTGGTCGAAAAAATACTGCTCCAATGAGTCTTGACTTTTCACCCCCATTTCTGTGAATCAGCTGCGTATAGCAGGGCGATTACGCCGCTAGTAATTGACCTTTAAAGAACAAGATGACACATTGTTCAGCCAATTGGTCCTGTAAAAGTCCTAGTGCCGTGGGCGTGGAAATCACTCTTCAGTTAGACACAGGTTAAAAACCATCAATAGCTTCACAATCTACCCCTACTCCTTTGCCTCGCTTGCCTCCTTATCATGACGGTTAATCCAAATACCTCTTAGTCCAGCAGCTTTAGCTCCATGATAATCCTCCACAACACTGTCACCAATATGCCAAGCAGCTTCAGGGGGACAGTTATGCTTTTCTAAAGCGATGGCAAAAATTGTGGGATCTGGTTTAGCAGCCCCAGCCTGTGTAGAAATGGTAACGGACTCAAAAAAATCTCTTAATTCTAGACTTTGCAATACTAAGTAAATCCGAGAATCAAAGTTGGATAGCACTCCCAGTTCAATTCCCATTTGCCGCCACTTAGTTAAAGATGAGAATACATCAGGATACACAAACCAAGGTTCAGCTGTGCCAAAGTGAATATAGACTTCGCTGAAAAAAGTTGAGAAGTCGGAAAATTCTTGGATAACACCTGCTTGTTCAAAAGTGCTAAAAGCAACGCGATACCACCACTCAAACTCGTGCTGGGGAATATCCTGCGGTTCTACATCGGGAAAAATCGGCGGCGGCGCTGCTTTAAAACTTTGGATGAATGTTTTGTTTAAAGTCTCAGGTGAAACTCCAACACCAAACTCCTGCGCTATCTGACTATAAACTTCGCCCACACTACCTTTAACGCCGAAGAGTGTGCCAACGGCATCTAATAAAATAACTTTCGGTCGTTCTATCATAAGCGTTTAGCTTTTAGCTTACCCTATCCTCTGGGTATCTTCAGCAATCAGCAGTTAGCTATCAGTTTTCATTGCTGACTGCTGACAGCCGATTGCTATTTAGAGAGTGTTTCTATAATAGGACGGACAAGCCAGTTAAAACCAACTTTGAGTTGATGATCTAAAGTCGGCTGTCGATATAGATAAGCAAGACGACGGGCGATATATGCCAATGAACCATCTAGTTTGAGGCCCAATCCCGTAAAAGTGGCATTATCAACCCCTAAAGTCATCATCTCACCCAAGTGTTGATAGCGGAAGGGGAGCAAAGGACGATTAGTTAGAGTTGCCCAAATATTCCAAGCTGTATAATCAGCTTGTTGGAAAGCAGCTTGTGCTGTTGTTGGGACTTGTTTTCCTTCGGCGTCCCTACAGTCTGCTAAGTCGCCTAATGCAAAAAGTTCGGGATGGTCAATAACTTGGAGAGTTTGTGTAATCTTAATTTGACCGCGTTGATTTTGTTCAACAGGAAGCGATCGCACAACAGGTGACACCCGCGTTCCCACTGTCCAAATCACCAAATCTACAGGAATTGTGTCTACCTGATTTTTGTACTCAAGTGCGATACTCTCTGGTTCTATTGATTCTACCTTGGTTTCCAAATCAATGAACACACTCCGATCTTCTAAAGCTTTACAAGCTGCTTCTCGGTTGAACTCGGGCGATGTTTGTAAAATTTGGTCAGAGAGTTCAATCAGTCGAAATCTTCCTCTTTGGCCTAGTCTGTCTGCAAGTTTGCAAGCTAGTTCTACACCACTATAACCACCACCAACGATCGCGACTCTAATTTTGTCTGCCTCAGATTCTTCCAAAACTCGCAGTCGCTCTTCTATACGATAAACGTCTGTAGTTGAGCGGAATGGGTAGGCATAGGATGTCGCACCTGATGCCATATCTAGTGGTGTTTCCCCACCTAGTGCCAACACTAATTGGTCGTAGGAAATTTCTGGCAAATCCTGTAAATATACCTGTCGCTGGTCTATATCAATTTTATCTACAACTGCTTGACAGAATCTTACGCCTGTGTTTTCCAAAACTTCTTCAAATGGAGGAGCAATTTCCCAGGTTTGCAGCTCACCAGTCAGCAGTTCATAGAGTAGGGGAGAGAAGAGGAAGCGATCGCTTTTATCTACCAGAACAATTTCAGGTTTTTGGGAGGTGTCCCAAGGTAGCTGGCTTAAGCGCAAGGCAGTGTAGAGACCACCAAAGCCTCCCCCAAGGATGCAAATTCTAGCAGGTTTTTGAGTCATCGGTCTATGGGATAAACGATCCCAACAAGGCAACTACTCTCAGTGTACTGATTTCTTTTGGTCTATTGCCATTAGTTAGCGATGAAGAGTGTTATGGATTATTTTCTGAATCACGATAAGCAATTACATACATCTTAAGCACTTGCTGTGGAAATAAAATACCAGCATTCTTACAACGAGTGTCTGTATGTGCCGACAAATTAACCAACATTGACTGGTATTTTATTTTTAAGGATCTCGCTTACCTATAATATTGGTATCAAATTCTGCTAGCTGTTCCGCAGGTATCTAATACTCTTTATGCTGCAAACTACCAAAAGTCTCCACGGTATACTGTGCCAAAAATTTTGTTTTTACCCGAAAACGAGTTACATAACCAACATAGCCAGAAGCTTGGTCTTTAGATTAGCCCTGCTATAATATTGATACTCATAGCTAAAATTGTGGTATTAAAAAAGAAGGATAATATTCCATGAATCAGAGCCAATCGCCTCATATTTGGTGAAGTTATCTGAACATCTGAAACTTGGCTAGTCATACCAATGACAAAAGAAAAATATAAAAAATCCCAATAATCAGGCTCATGATCATCAGGAAAATCTAAACCTTGAGCCAATTGCTCTTGATCGCTACGACTACGCTGATAATAATTATGTGCGTACCTTAGTGCGAAGATTGTATGCACCAGTAACCATGAGTCTATAATTGTCATGACTGCAAGTGTAACGTGTAGCGCTACCAGAAACGTTGATTGTCCTTTTTTAGTATCACCAAGCAAAAATCCAATCGCGACTAAGCTAACACAAGCAGCTGCAATAATCAGGATGGAGATAGCCACGCGTCCCTCGTTTTCACGTTGTGCATAACGGCGCATCTTTTCAGGGGTAGCTGCGAACATCCTCCATAAAGTCAAGCCCAAGTACATGTCAGCACCTAAATTCCATGCACAAAGAATGCGTGTTATTAAGTTTAGCCAATGCGGAAGGAAGGCTAAGATAATTGCAACAAAGCCAAAGGTAATTATCAACCTGGGTAGAGGATTTAGGTTATTAGCGAAATTACTGACGATAGACACTTGGACACATCACTTAAATAAAGTTTAGTTAAAAGTATTGTAAACTAGTGAAGGTTGCGAAGACATAGATACCCGACTTCTTAAAGAAATTGGGGATCATGTTTCCATGCTACTTAATTATCAACAGATGAATCGTCTAATTCTATTGGCTCTGTGCTTGTGTGAGTAGTCTTAAGTAAGGTATCTTCGCATTTATGGGTACGAGGAAGAGTTTTTAACCCTACCTTTGCTGTTCCATAAAGCCGACTGAATTCTCTTTCGTAATGTGCGGCGACAGTAGGATTCTGTATAAATATCAAAGTTTCATCATTCAAGTAATTTCCCGAATTAGTCCAGTTGTGACTACCAGCAATCACCAAGAACTCGTCTAAGATTGCCATCTTACTATGCACTCCGCGATCGCCTGAGGGTGCTACAGGGTATCCTACTGTAGTTATTGGGTGATTCCAAGGCTTCACTTTGATGTGGTGATTCTTCTTACCCAAACGAGGACAAACACCCATTGCATCGTAAGCTTTTGAGTAAGGTTTTCCTAAAAAATCTGGATCTACCAATACTTTAATATCTTCTACTCCTTGTTCGTGTACATCCCCAAGTGTATCGCTAATATTTTGGTCCGAATACACAAACAAAGCCATATGGACACTCTTTTTGGCTTGTTGTAGATAAGCAGCGATCTCCCCGTTACTAGTCATTGCGAGATCTTCATTTCTATTGGCAGGTGAGAAATTCACTGCGATCGTTCTACCTGTACCAGTCGTAACGATTGCGAGATTTCTTTTAGGCTTATGAGATTTAAATAATCCCTGCCACATATAATTAAATTCATCAGTAAAAGTTTTGGCAAGTTGAACGTTATCGGCAATCACAACCATATTGTTAGGATTGCCCCGAGTTTGCAAGTTTCCAAAATCTCCATGCAAATCTGATGTCGTTAGATTACCGCTTGATATAATGGTTGTCTTTCCATCTATGACGACAAATTTGTGGTGCATTAAACCACTGCCTTTAGTTGTTTTACCAGATGTATCGTCTTTGATCTCAATGCTGTTCTTCAGTAACAGATCCAAAGCATCAGCAGGATACCGCTTCAATTCTTCAAGTGCAAGTTTGTCATGCCGATTCATCTTTGTCATTTCTGTAGGGGTGTAGTCTGCTAAGGTTTTGTTGTACCTGTTGTCAATCATGACTCTGACTTTAACACCACGCTTTTGGGCAAAATTCAGTGCTTCCGCCACTTTGGGAAGTCTGAACTCCATCACTGCTAAATCCACAGTTGATTTTGCTTGGTTTACAGCATCAATAATTTGCTGTTCTAAATTATCTCCTTCACGGATGAAATGCCGATACGGATCTTCGTAAGAAGATGCTTGATTATGATTGAAATAAACTTTGACAGCAGAATCTTGAGGTAAAGGTTGGACTAGTCGCGCACCTGGTCGTAAATTATAAAAAAGTACAAATCCCAAAATGAAAAGTAACAGAATTAAACCGACTTTTAATAAAGTTTTCCGTTTTTTAGAGTTTACTAAATAATTTATTTTTTCCATTTTTAAACTCTTTTTGAATCAAAGAAAAAAATTATAATCTATTAATTTGATGATTGGAAATTTCCAATAAAGTAGAGATTCCTAAAAAATTCTTCTCTGGAAAATCACAAATTATTCAGAATCATTAAATAATATAGCAGTCCTTGGAGGAGTCGTGAAAAATATAGATAAAGAAATAAACCGCCAAGAACGCTTTCTCTGCGAAAAGGACGCAAAAGGAAGAAAGAAATATACTATTTTCACAAATGATTTAGAACTGCTATATTGCTAATTTATAACTCCTCGTTTTTGAAAAGTATAGGAAGAGCAAAGCTTAGCAAGCTTAGTATAAATCTGCTATTACTGAACATTTTATAGCAGACAATATATAAAGTTTGGCAAGAATAATATATGATTGCTATCTTGAGCGATTGCACATATATATTGCATATTCTTTATCCTTATATGTCATTTTTATGTAAAAGATTGCTTAATTATTTGTATATATTGAAGTTTGTTAAAATTGGCTTCTCTTTCCTTATAAATAAAAGCAGGGAAGACTATAGCCAATAAATAGTAATCGAATAATGACTACTCACAACAGGGGTGTAATCACTAATTACCAAGTATCAATTACGCTTTTTTTACAACCATTATTGAGCAACCTACAATTTGATTTATGTAACGCTTAGTTAGTAGCTTACCCAAGTTTTTCATAACTCAAATAGAAATATTATATTGGAAATGATCTAATTGATTATCTCCAATTCCTATTATCAATAGAGAAAACACGATGTAATAGATACTTTACATCTACTCTATTGAAAATAAAGAATTTACTACATCCGCTCTCAAATTGTTGCCAAGATTCTATATTCTTTAAAATGAGATGACCCTGATAGGAATCCTGGAGAATATGGTTCAATAATATATTGACAATATTTGTAAAAACAATACGGTAATTACTGAATTTAATATCAAAAAATGCAGTTTATTTCAATAATTATACTAGTACAACAAGGCAAAAGTAAAAAGTAAAAAGTAAAAAGAAAGAACACCTACTTTGTAAGCTTTTTATCTGTTTCAGATGGGTGGTTTATTTCCGCCGATATGTACTAGCAGCATTGAAACAGGATCACTGGAAGGCGATCGCTGTTCAGTACGACTGTTACGTATAGCATAATCTTTGACAGAAAGCACCTGACTATAGAAAGATAAAAATATACTTATATAGCTATCCAAAAGATTGTCAGAATTTTGCAATAACTGTATATGCTGATGGTAGAGGCAACCACGTGTAAGAGTGTGTTCTCACTTGAGATGTTATGCAAATTTATCTAGATTACAGCGCTACCACTCCCACTCGCCCAGAAGCGATCGCAGCCATGCAGGCAGTCCTCACTCAACAATGGGGTAATCCCTCCAGCTTACATGAGTGGGGACAACGAGCAGCAACAGTTGTGGAACAAGCGAGGATGCAGGTTGCTGGTTTAATTAACGCTGAGGCTGAATCCATCATCTTTACTTCTGGTGGTACCGAAGCAAACAATCAAGCAATTATGGGAGTTGCCCGTTTGTACGCCAAACCGCAACACATCATTATTTCCAGTATTGAACATTCAGCAATTGCCGAACCAGTCCACTTGCTAGAGTTGTGGGGTTGGCAAGTCACTCACTTAGGTGTGGATGCCAAAGGCAGGATTAACCCAAGGGATTTAAAAGCGGCGATGCAGGATAACACCGTCTTAGTATCGGTGATTTACGGTCAAAGTGAAGTTGGGACAATTCAACCAATTGAGGAATTGGGAAATATTGCTCACATGCATAATGTGCTATTTCATACTGATGCTGTCCAATTCGCTGGACGATTGCCAGTAGATGTAAGAAAACTCCCTGTAGATTTACTGAGTATTTCTAGTCATAAAATTTATGGTCCACAGGGTGCAGGGGCATTGTATGTCCGTCAGGGTGTAGAGTTAATCCCCCTACTTGTTGGTGGAGGACAAGAAATGCGACTGCGTTCAGGTACGCAAGCAGTACCCACCATCGCTGGTTTTGGTGTCGCAGCAGAGTTAGCTGTGCAAGAAATGCCTACAGAAACACCCCGATTAATTAAGTTACGCGATCGCTTGTTTGCCCAGTTAGCTGATATTCCTGGTTTAATTCCCACAGGCGATCGCATTCACCGTCTACCTCACCATGTAAGTTTCTGCCTAGATTACGCAGATGGTGAAAAACTTAGTGGCAAAACTTTGGTGCGAGAGATGAATCTAGCTGGCATCGGTATCAGTGCCGGCGCTGCCTGTCATAGTGGTAAACTCAGTCCTAGTCCCATACTGTTAGCAATGGGCTACTCTGAAAAAGCAGCCTTAGGCGCAATTCGGATGACAGTAGGTCGCGACACCACAGAAGCTGATGTAGATTGGACAGCAATGGTGTTGAAGCAAGTTTTAGAACGACTAACACCTGTAAAATTAGTCATCAGATAAGTTTTTCATTCCTAAGTCCTCACTTTTCAGACATGACTGAACTTCCCAAGACTTTAGAAGATGCGATCGCCCAGGCACAGGTAGCTACCCAGGCAGCACTAGCAGATGGATATAAAAGATTACAAGTTGAGTTGCTTTTCCCAGAACTCAAACCGATGCCTGTAGCAGAGCAATTTTTGCCAATTTTTGAAAAATACGGTTCCCACATCAGAATATTGTTTCCTGATGCCGGTGGTGCTGCCCTTGCCAAACGCGAGTGGGGGGAAGTCCCATTTCAAATTTCTGATATAGGAAGCGGCAAAACAGGCGCACGGCAAAAAATTTATCCAGAGGACGAAATATTCTTATTTGTTGCCCCAACAGCAATAGAAGTCATACCGTTAGAAAAGCTGTGTGAAGAAATAGGCGATCGCCCTCTAGTCATGTTAAATCCTCGGTTGGAAGATGCAGGTATAGTTGGCATTGGTTACGCCGCACGTCAAATACGCGAACGTTTCATCAAGACTATTGAATCCTGCTATTACCTGCGTCCTATCTTTGAAGAAGCAGCAGTCTTTCGTTGCTACCCTGGATTGTGGGAAGTCTGGGTGAGCAAAGGCAGCGACTATCAAAAGATTACCGAATTACCTAACAGACCATCAGGCGACGAACTCGATTCTATTCTAATGCAGAAACAACCTCAAACACCCGGAGAACCTGCTTCCGTGAAAAAGTCAAGTATGTTTAGAGGGTTACAACGGTTCTTACGGGCGTTGAGGAGTTAACAAAATGGGGAGTGAGGAGTGAAAAGAATTTATACAGAGAATTTTCTCTCCCTTTGTTCTCTGTACATAATGCAATACGGTTCAGTTAAGGTTTGAGCCCCCCTTTTTAAGGGGAGCGAGTGTTGTGCGGGAGATCCCCCCATTGAGGCATCTGGCGTTGGGTTGGGGGGATCTTCGATAACTGAACACTATTAACAGCAACCGTATTGGTACATAATGAGCCAAACCAACCCCGCTAAAACCTGAGTTCGACGTAAAAAAAGACTGAAAAGCAGACAGAGTAAACTTTTCAGCAATACAGGGCTGTGTAAATTAATGTCAACAAGATTCTATAAGTTATAACTAGTACGGATTTAGACATTGTCAGTACTTAAATATAAGATGCTGACTTTATCACAAATTCATGATGAAAATAAGGCTTAAAAAAATGTATATAATGTTCAGTATGTACAGTCTATAAGTCCTATTCAATACTTTTAATTTGTAATTTTACTGAAAATTATATTGTTTTCATAAAGTGAATCAACCAATGCTTGTAATTGCCGCACTTATCAGCTTAGTATTTGTTTTTGGTAAGTTAGTGTAATTTATAACACAAGGGTGAGATAATTTTGACTGAGAAAATGATGACAGCAACTTGCTACAAGACTGTTGCAAGTAAAGGATTCGATGTTAAGAACTATCTAATGAGTTTAGATATATTGAGAAAAAACTTAACAAAAGCTACAGGCATAGCTACAGCGATTGGGATTACAGCTTGTCTATTTCCGGCAACTGCTCAAGCTCAAATATCTCCAATTCCAAATCCAATTCCAATTCCAAATCCAATTCCAATTCCAATTCCAAATCCAATTCCAAATCCAATTCCAAATCCAATTCCAATTCCAATTCTACCACTGGACACGCCACTCCTCGAGTTTTCTGGGAATTCGGATGTTCAGTCAAATGTTAATGTTAGCTTTCTTTTAAACCCCTCTGTTGAGAACACGAACAGCCAGGGTCCTTATCTGGGAGTGTTCCCTGGAGCTATTCTAAACTTTACTGATAGTGGTAATCCTGACAACAATCTCAGTCCTTTTTCTGCTTCGTCTGGAACTCTGACAGCTTCTTTACTTACACCCGATCCGACTACTAACAATTTCACAGGAGTGGGTGTTTTCCCCGGATTTGGCTATGGCTATTCGACTATCACCGACAATACTACTGCTGGTAATTTTAGCAACGGTGGGTTGAGGTACGATGTTACATTTGACAATAGCCCAGAAAGATTAACTTTGTTCATTCCTTCCACCGATCCTAACTTGAGTAATTCCCTATCCGGTTTAATTACTTCTTTAGGCACAAGTCGATATAGTGAACTACAAGGAGTGGTAACTCGTTCCGATGGGAGCAATGAACGGTTTTTCGTCGCTAACCCAGCTATCCAAAACCAACAATTTAGACGAACCTTCAATGTATCCCTTGTAACTGTCCCCGAACCAACTGCTACAGCTAGTCTGCTTGCTGTAGGAGCTTTGGGTGCAGTATCAGTGGTGAAACGGAACCGGAATGTGAGGAAATCAGTTTAACTGATTGTCAGGAAGCCCATATCACCATAATCTTAAGATTATGGTGAGAATTTACTTTATGAAAACCTGCCCTTATCAATTGTGCATCTTGAGTGGAAGTGCCTTGTTTTGGCTGTTAGGTTTGTACCCTGTAACAGCACAAATCGTTCCAGATAGAACGCTTCCTAACAATTCCATCGTGACACCCAATGGGAACAGAAGTATTATCACTGGCGGAACGCAAGCCGGAAGAAACCTGTTCCACAGCTTCAGAGATTTTTCCGTTCCTAATAATAGCGAAGCTTTCTTTAACAATCTTTCTGATATTCAGAACATTATTACTCGAGTAACAGGTGGATCTATCTCTACTATTAATGGTTCAATCCGAGCTAACAGTGCAAATCTATTTTTTACCAACCCCAATGGCATCATTTTTGGACCAAATGCTAGTTTGAATATTGGGGGTTCGTTTGTAGCGAGTACAGCGAGCAGTATAAGGTTTGCTGATGGCACAGAATTTAGCGCCATCAATCCTCAAGTCACCCCTTTGTTAACGGTAAGTGTCCCGATAGGACTGCAATTTGGCTCAAATCCAGGAGAGATTGTTAACCAATCCCAGGCCAGTCTGAATGGATCGCTCAATAGTAATAATCAGCCTGCTGGACTTCAAGTTCCAAGTGGCAAGACTTTGGCACTGGTAGGCGGTAATGTTTCCCTTATAAATGGCAATTTAACAGCAGCAGGTGGAAGAATTGAGCTAGGTAGTGTTGAGACGGGTTTGGTTAATCTCACTCAGACTCCAGAAGGCTACTACGCTTTGGGATATGCAGGCATTCAGAACTTCCGAGATCTTCAACTCTCTGGTGCGGCTACGGTTGATGCAAGCGGTATGGGCGGTGGCGCTATTCAGCTTAGAGGCAGGAACATCAACCTTACGGGTGATGCCCAAATTTTTTCTACCACTCAAGGTGCTCTCACAGGAGGAAATCTGACAGTAGACGCTACCGAGTCTGTAAACTTGAGCGGAAGTAACACTCGATTATTTACTGCCACTCTCGGTGCTGGGTCTGCTGGTAACTTGACACTCACAACTAGGAGTTTAGGAGTTGAAGGTGGTGCCGCAATTGTCTCTTCAACCTTAGGTACTGGTAGAGGAGGAAATCTGACTGTAGACGCTGCCGAGTCTGTAAATTTGAGTGGAAATAACACTCAATTATCTACTGCGACTTCTGGTAATGGGTCGGCTGGTAACCTTCAACTCACAACTAGGAGTTTAGGAGTTGAAGGTGGTGCCGCAATTTCCTCTTCAACCTTAGGTACTGGTAGAGGAGGAAATCTGACTGTAGACGCTGCCGAG